>DATKRS010000019.1 GCA_035532035.1 Candidatus Dormiibacterota bacterium | reverse complement strand
GCGATGTCGGTTGCGATCGTCATCGTCAGCGCGTACGGCGTCGTCAAAGTGATTGAGGCCTACAGCGCGTACGCGGGAAACTCGCATAGGGTCGGGGCACTGGCGGCGCCGGACTGGTTCACGACCAGTTGCGTGGTGGTCGGTATCGCCGCGCAGGCATTGCTCGCATACGCGATCCTCAGTCGGCGAATCGTAGACATCCGCTATTACATCGCTCGCGGTACGACGTTCACGATCTTGCTCGGTATGATCGTCGTAGGTGTCAGTCTTATCGAATTCACCCTCGAGCGGGTCTTCGATGCGCTCGGCGGGGCGGTGCCAAATGTGAAGCTCGCCGTCTCGGCTAGCGCCGCCGTCGGGCTCTCCTTCTTCGCGCAGCGGCTTCATCAAGCCACCGAGCATCGCGTGCAGCACCTGCTGTTTCGCGATCGCTATCATCTTCTCTCTGCGTTGCGATCGTTTCGCGCCTCGATCTATCACTTCTGCGACGAAGGGACGCTCATCGAGAGCGCAAGCAGCGTACTACGTGAACGCACGCGCTGCGATGCGACAGTTATCGCCTTGCGCGATAGCACGGACCGGCTGCGCATAGAAAGTGGTGACGCAGCGGGGACAATCATCCCCGACGACGACCCGCTCGCTGTCGAACTGCGCGAACGCACCGCTCCGGTTGACGCCGAAGGGCTCGGCTCTGCGCTCGGGTCTGGCAGCGCGTTTCCATGCGCGTTGCGCGGGCAGCTCTTCGGCATCGTTCTATTGCGTCGCTGCGCGCAAGCCGAAGCCTTCGCCCCCGACGAATTGGCCGCCATCGCCGATGTGGTCACGCAGATCGGGCTCGCTACGGACGCCCTGCGCGCTGCCCGCCTTCGGGCCATCGTGAACCAGGTGCTGGCAGATCGTCTCGGTATCGGGCAGCTTGAGAGTCTGCTTTCCGCGGAGGAATCCGTGCGCTCGCGCTGAGGGATGCCGCTTCGCAAGGCTCAGCGACCGAAGGCGAAGAGAATCATCGTGAGAACGAGGATGAATGCGATGATCCCGCTTGCGTGAAAGCCGTGAGCGGGGCGAAGTTGTCTTCCCCCCGCATGATAGGCGATTGCGAAATCGGCGAACGAGAGTAGAATTCCCGCCGCCGCCAGGATTATGAGCAGCGGCTCGTCGCGAAAGTAAGCTGCCGCGCCGAGCGCAACGCCGAAGGTGAGATCGCGAATGCCGGCAGCGCGCACGAATCCAGCCGCGGACGCGCCTTCGATCGGCACGCCGTAAACGTGGGCCATGCCATAAGGCTCGACCAGCGCGTAGACTCCCGCGACGATGAGCACGAGCGCCAGAGCGCTGCAAAGGACCAGCAGAGCCGTCACGGCCTAAGCTCAAACGACATCGTCGAGCTCTCCCTCGTGTTCATCACGCTGATCACCTCGATTTTCGTCGAGGCTGCTCTCGCCGTATTTGTCCTCTTCACGCTGGACGGCTTCGCGAGGGGGTAGAGGCTGTTGTTTCTTCGTGGCCACGTCGGGCGGGATCGTCTCGCCATCGTGCTCGGGGCTCGGTCGCCGATCGTCTTTCATGCCCGAGTATACCCGCTGTCCTCGACGCGCACCTCGCCCCGGGAGGAGAACCGTAGCCATTCCCGAGCCGACATTTTGCAGTAGAGTTGGATATATCTATGTAGTTCGACGTTTCTTTCGTGCTCGCGCCGATGTCGGCAGCACGGTTTCCGCCTGAGTGATGAGCTCTTCGCCCGCGACGAGGCCCGTCGCATCCGCGTCGGTGATCGCCTCACGAACGTCGATCTTACGCCCCTTCGCGGCGGGTTTACCGGCTTTCGGATTCTTCTTGCGCATGTGGAACGTCTTACTGCGCCGCTGCAACGTCACCTCCGCAGGTGACGGTATCGTCGGCGTGATGGGAGACGTTCCGCCACCGGTCGCGACCGTGACGGCGTCTTTTACGCGCAGGGCCTTTCGCAGGCGGACAGCCAGCGATCCCCACCCTGAACGGACACCCCCTTGGCTTCTGCACTTTCTCGATAAGTTTACGTTAAGCTCTAGCCGCTTGATAAGGCAAATGGCGCGAGAGACGCTACAATGATGGGTCAATGAGGGGAGCACTTTCTCACGGGTTCATCATTCGCGCTTGAAACCGACGTCGAGGTTCTAACCTGCTGCGCGCTCAACACGCGCGGCAAGACCTGCGGCCAACCGGCAAACCATGCATGCAGCGAGCTGCACCCTCTCTGCCCGAATCACGCGGTCAAGGCGACGGGACGCCGCAAGACGGATCGCCGCTGCCGCGTCTGCATCCAGGAAGGGCGCGTCAACGACAGCGTCAACCTGCGCGATCTCCACGCGAAGTATCCCGCGGACAATGCTGCGGCCAATCCCACACTGGACAAACAGTCCTTCCTATTATGGGAAAGCGATGTCGCCCTAAGATTGAAATGGGTGCTCCCGACGTCAGGAGTGTCATGGCAGCAACTTGACGTCATAGGTGCGTCTCCTACGGAATTCTTTCACGCTAGCAAAGAATCTACCATGCATTCCGATTTACTAGAGGCACTGTCACGCGAGAGTCACGGTTTTCGGAGCATCTGCGCTGGGGACATTTACGAACACCGCACACGCCTCGTGCGCAACGCCGATGGAGCGGTCGCCGGGATAGCGGGAGCATCCTTCAATATGACTGAGCGCTGCACTACTTGCCTTATTGCGACAGCCCTCAAAACCGAGGCCGTGCGAAGGACTTTGACGTTGGCAGGGACCGTCGAGTCGACCAGGCTCGCGGAGTTCTCATTCAATATGGACACGGACACTCTCGAACTAACTCCTGATCTGCGCGCGATATGGGGATTCCCTCTCGAGATCTCGCGCGTGCACTATGCCGACATTATTAAACGTATTCACCCGCACGATCGATGGCGCGTCAAGAAAGCACGCAGCGTAGCGCTTGTTACAAAACAGCCGTATCATGTAAAGTATCGCTTAGTTCGGGACGATGGAGAGGTTCGCCGCATCGAAGCGAATGGAGAATTTATCCACAATGCAAGGGAGCAATCGATAAGCAACATCGGTGCTATCCGTGATATCACCGAACCGGAACGCGCGCGGAAAAGGAGCGCGCACGCCCGGCAATACGACAAGTTAACCAACCTTTTGAACCGTAGCGGCTTTATCAGACGCGTTCGCGAAGCCACCCGCGGCGAGACCTGCGCAAGGGTTGGCGTGGTAATCTTCGATCTCGTTAAATTCGCAAGGATCAACGACCGGTTAGGTATGGCAGCGGGCGATGCCGTGCTGCGAAGCACTGCGTCGCGCCTTCGCACGGTAGCAGATGGGGCGTGGGTTCTGGGGCGCACTGGGGGCGACGAGTTTGCGTGTCTAATCCCCGTCTTAGACCCGGGCGATATCGAGCAAGCAATCGCAAAGATTCAGGAGGCTCTCGAGGAAGCGCTTCTTGTCGAAGGTGAAACGCTTTGCATAAGAGGAATCTTTGGCTCAAGCGTGTGCCCAATCGACGCATGTGATGAATCGCTGGTCGCCAAGGCAAGCCTCGCGCTGAATCAGCAAAAGCTCGAATCCGCTAGTGGGGCACATGCGTTTCGCCCCGAGATGAAGCGTATGTTGGCAGACCGGCATCGCCTGGAAGTTGGGTTGAGGGGCGCGATTGAGCGTGATGAGTTCGAGCTCTACTTGCAGCCGATTGTCGAGGCAAGGACTGGAGCGATTTGTGCAGCCGAGGCCTTGATTCGCTGGAATCACGCGGAGCTCGGCGTCATTTCGCCAAACGTATTTCTTCCCATTGCCGTCAGCGCAGGATTTATGTGCGAGATCGATGCGTGGGTTCTTCGGAGCGCCTGCCGTCTCTCCGCAGCGTTGTGGCGGATAGGGATCCGTTTAAGCTTCAATCTCTCCGCGGCCGGGCTGGTCTCGCCGAAGTTCAACGAAATGCTCGACGATGCGCTGCGCATAAGCGGAGCATCTCCGAGTAACCTAAGTGTCGAGATCACGGAACAAGCACTGTTGAGCGACTACGCACAAGCGCGTGCGGCACTTGTGCTCCTTCATGAACGCGGATTCTCGATTGCGATCGACGACTTCGGAACCGGCTACAACACGTTAACCTATCTGAAAGAGTTTCCGATCGATACGATCAAGATCGACCGTTCGTTCGTTACTGACCTCGAGTTATACCCGTATAGCCGCTCGATCTGTTCCGGAATCCTTGCGCTCGCTGGAGAAATCAAACTGCGCGTCGTCGCGGAAGGCGTCGAGAGTAACGAACAGCTGGAGTTTCTAACGTCACATGGCTGCAGCCAGTTCCAAGGGTCTCTCTTTGGGATGCCTATGCCAAAGGCGGAGTTCATGTCGCATATTTACACAAGGCGCGAGCTAGTATTGTCACGGCGAGGGCTGATGGAAGGCAACCGGCCGGCATGAGCTGGAATCTCGCTACAATTGGAGCCGACATGCTCATTTTAGCACTGGTGTGCTCCGAGGTTACGCAGCGATGAAACCAGCGCCGGTGGTGCTTGCTACGAATGGCCCTGATAGAATTAAAGAATCGTCTTTTGAGGCCAAGATAAGTAACGCAAACTTCCGCAGGATGGTCAGCAGCATTCGGGACGTGCTCTTTAACATGCGGGACGTGCTCTTTGTCGTGGCTCTGGATCCCGCGAGTATGGCGTACATCAGCCCCGCCTACGATACAATCTGGGGAAGGCCGCGCGAAGAGGTTTACGATCGATTGTCAGCTTGGCTTGATTATGTTCACGGTGAGGACCGAGAGGCGGTTAGCGCCTTCTTTGCGCGCTGCATGCAAGGCATGCCGTTGGAAATGGAATATCGCGTGATTCGACCGGACGGAGTCGTTCGTTGGGTTTCTGCGCGCAGTTTTCCCGTAAGAGATGGAAAGGGAAAACTCGTTCGCGTGGCTGGGATTGCCGAAGACATCACCGAGCGCAAGGAAGAAGACAAGGCGCTTGCGGAGACAAATAGCAAGCTGAGCAATGCACTGAAATCAGCGCAGGAGGGAGAGCGGTTCAACTTCGCGATGGCAGGCGTCGTCGATATACTTCAAACATGCCATACCGTCGACGAAGCGTACCCGATAGCGGGCAACGGATTGCAAAAGGCGATTGCGTCAGAAGCGGGCGTGATATTCATGATCGCCGGATCTGGGGACATCGTCGAGGCGGTGTCCGTTTGGGGGGGCACCAACGTGGCATCCGAGAAGGCCTTCAAACCGAACGATTGTTGGGCGCTGCGGCTCGGGAAGGTTCACCGCTTTTGGGATTCCAAGTCGTCTTTGCTGTGCGCACACGTCAGAAAGCCTCCCCCTAACGGCTACGTCTGTGTCCCGATGCTTGCGCAAGGGGTGGCGATGGGAATGCTATACGTGGAAGGCCTGTCGATTCTTGAAAGGGCCTTTCCCGGAAATGTTGCCGATCCGGTAAGACCCTTCTACGGCGAAGCCGTCGCCGCAGCCGAGCGGCTGTCGCTGGCGCTGGCGAATGTCAGGCTGCGTCAGGAACTTCAGCGCGCGTCCATTACAGATCCCCTCACCGGGCTCTTCAACCGTCGGTTCATGGAGGCTTGGCTCGAGCGCGAGATCGCCCGTGCAAGCCGGCGCGGCGATCCGGTTTCGCTGATCATGATGGATATCGATCAGTTCAAGAAGTTCAATGACTCCTTCGGGCACCAAGCGGGTGACGCCGTACTGCGCGCGCTGGGTCGTCTCTTGCAAGAGCGCACCAGAACGCAGGATGTGGTCTGCCGCTATGGCGGAGAGGAGTTTGCCTATATCTTGGGAGGCGCGTCTGTCGGTGCCGCCCGGAAACGCGCCGAAGGCTTGCGCGAAGACGTGAAGCAGCTAAACGCTCGTTATGGCGATACGATTTTGGGTGGTATCACGGTCTCGATGGGTATTGCCGAGGTCCCGTCTCACGGCAGCAACGCAGAAGAGCTCTTCAAGACGGCCGATCAAGCGCTCTATAAAGCCAAGAACGAAGGCCGCGACCGCGTCGTGGTGGCCCCGTTAACCAGGCATCATGCCGAGCCTTCAGAATTACCGGTGGCTGCTTCTCGTTAGGCCACCGTACACTTCCGAAGCCATAAACAGTCTGTTCCGGCCCATTTCAGACGCAAAACTGCGAGCAGAAAAACCTTGATAAATCAAAGCCTTACGGGGCATGGATTTTCTGTTACTCGGCGGTGCCTGGGCCTTGTGTGCGGCCTGCCTCGTAACGATGAAGCGTGTTTCTCAAGCTTGGAACAGCAAGAAGTCAGCTTGAGCCGCAAACTGCGCTGTCATGTGGGCTCCTCAGCTCTTCGGGAATTGTCGCAGCCCTACGATCGATCCGTTGGGGTCTTTGACGCTCGCGACCAACAGACCGTAGGCGACGTCTTGAATCTCTTGCACGACGGTGCCGCCCGCGGCTTCGAGCGCTTTCACGCTCGATGCGATGTCGCTGACCGTCCAGAAGGCAAGTGCGCCAGGGAAGTGTCCCTTCGGAACGAGCCCGATTTCCATATCGCCGCTCCGGTAGCCAACGTATTGGGGCGCGTCGGCGTAGGGATCGGTCCCCGTGAGTTCACGAAAGAATCGCTTGGCTGCGTCCATATCTGACGCCGGATACGTGATGAGAGAGACGTTCATGAGGTTCCGTGCTCCTTTCATGTGTATGACGGACCGAGGGGGGTGAAGTGTGACCAGGTTCGCGTCACATCAAGCGCCGAACGCTCGTCAGAGTAACATGGCGGATTGGTTGACGCACGAGTTTGAACGAAACCGGGGTCATCTGAGAGGCGTCGCATACAGGATGCTGGGGTCGCTTGACGATGCGGAGGATGCCGTGCAGGAAGCGTGGCTTCGGCTGAGTCGGCAGGAGAGCGGCGGCATCGAGAATCTCGGAAGCTGGCTGACGACGGTTGTTGCTCGGATATGCGTCGATATGCTTCGATCTCGGCGCTCCAAGCGCGAGGAGTCGCTCGGGCACATCCCCGATTTCATCGTGGACCGCCAGGACAGCCCTGAAGATGAAGTGCTCATGGCGGATTCGGTCGGCCTCGCGCTGCTCGTAGTTCTCGATAGCCTAACGCCCTCCGAACGACTTGCGTTCGTCCTGCACGACATGTTTTCGATGCCGTTTGAGGAAATCGCAGCGATGCTCGGTCGGTCGGCCGTCGCCGTCCGCCAGCTCGCCAGCCGCGCACGCCGTCGCGTGCAAGGAGCGGCGCCGCCGACTGGCACCTTCGCGCAACGGCGCGCGGTCGTCGACGCGTTTGTGCAGGCATCACGTAACGGCGACTTTGAGGGACTCGTGGCAGTGCTCGATCCCGACGTTGTAATGCGCGCCGACCGGGAGCCGGCCATCCAGGGCGTGCGCGGTGCGCGGGCCGTTGCGTCACAGGCGGTAGCGTTCCGCAATGTAGATTTGAAGATCGAGCCCGTGATCGTCAACGGATCGCCGGGAATCGTGTCTTGGCTTCCCAATGGACAACCGCTATCGGTGATGGGTTTTGTCGTCACGGACCACCGCATTAGCGAGATTTACGTGATTTCGCGACCGGATCGCTTGCGCCAAATACTCGGGCTCTGAGCAGGAAATGGCATGAAGCACAGCACGTCTCAAAAAGGCAAGCCTCCTGAATGCGTCGAGTGCAAAAAAGAGAAGTAAGCGGAAATCCTGAATTGAAGAGTCCCGAGAGCAATCCAAACGATCAGCGCTGGCGTGACGCCGTACTCTCCGATCGCCTCGCGGATACGCAGCGGGTCCCGGCGCGTGTAGAGCTCTTGTATGCGCTTACAGACGGCGAGATTCTGCGATGCGAGGAAGTCGTCGCCGAAGCGCACGCCGTTGAACTCTCGCAGAATTCGCTGCGCCGCAGAAAACGAAGGAGCGATCGAGCTTGATCGTGTCGATCGGATAGAGCTTCAGATAGCTCAGCGTATTGTGCCCGGTTCCGAAATCGTCGAGGGCGACGGTTACGCCGCGACCGTGCAGCCAGGTCAGTACGTCGAGCGCCTGCGACTGGTCGCCTAGCAGCTGCTTCGCGGCCGGGAGGCCCGAGTGCGTTGCGCTTACCGCGCGCGTTGCGGAGCTTGCGAGCGGGCAGAGTCCATTTGCGATCGTGCTCGGATGTTCGGGCTCGCGCGTTCCGGGCTCGTCGAGGTGATCGCGTAGAGGCGAGCAGCAGCTTCGCGAGAAAATCTCGCGTAGCCGCCTACCGATATCTTGCCGCAAAGACTTGGGGAAAACATTGTTCACGTCGACGACACGCCTTCTGTTCTGTATGCTCGCGGGAGTTGCGACGGTCGCCGCCGGGTGCTCGAGCGGATCCGTACCAAGCGGGGCTTCGACGCAATCGAACGCAGTGGCGAATGCGATTCGCAGCGCGGTTTCGGCGATGGCCGCGCCGACGCCGCCGGGCCTCGCGATCGCGGTGTACTATCACGGCAACGCGTATTACTTTTATCAGGGCGTGCGCGCCGTGGGCGGAATGCCGGTCGATCGCAATACGATCTTCGAACTCGGCTCGCTCACCAAGAGCTTTACGGGGATTATGCTCGGCGCATACGTGAACCAAGGGACGGCCGGCGTGACCGCCTACGACCATCCGGTGCGGTGGATCGACTTCGTCGGCGATCCCAATCAAACGGCACCCGCTCCGGTCCAGACGACCTGCGCGCAACCGTCTGCAACGCCCGTTCCACCTGCCGATTACGGCACGGTCACGGCGATGACGTTACTGCAGTTGGCAACGCATACGTCGGGCATTCCGTACACGCCGCCTCCGCCGAACGGCGATATCGTTCCACGGCAGTGCTACTCACCGCAGCAGTTAGTGAACTACGTCGAGACGGGAAGCTTCCCCGCTCCGCCGGCGCCGTGGGTCTACTCCAACGTTGCCTTCGGCATCCTCGGCTACGTCTTGCAGGGCATCAATGCACGAAGTACGGGCCAGCAGGTCGATTGGTACACGCTCGTACGCCAGCAGATCATCGATCCGCTCGGAATGGCACACACGTATGATTTGAACGTGCCGGTTTCAGAGCAGGGCGAATACGCTCAGGGCTATACGTGGGACAACCTCGGCAACGTGCACACGACGTTGCACTGGACCTGGGATCCGTACCCATCGGCCGGCGTGCTGCGTTCGACGGCACCCGACATGATGAAATACTTGAAGCTTGCGTTGGGTCTGCAGGGCCCGGCCGCGATGATCGCAGGAGTGCAAACCGCCGAGAAAATTTGGGCGCACACTGATACGAATCAAGGGCAAGGATTTGCCTGGGAATACGAGCCGCTCTACCCGCCAAGTTCGCTGAGCCCATTCCCGCCGGACGTCATTTGGAAAGACGGCGCGACGGCAGGCTGCTCCAGCTGGATCGGCATGATTGCGCCATCCGCTGGGGGGGCAAGCCATCGGAATCGTGGTATTGACCAATGCGACTCCGGTTGCCGTCGGCGCGCTCGGCCGAACGATATTGCAGACGCTCTATCTCCGCCGTTAGCAGTCCGTCGCAGCGACGTGTGCGTTATTGCAAGCGCGACAACTCAACGCGGCAGTTGGTTGCTGGATAGCGGCATCGACCTTGCAACCTTCGCAGACCTGATGGGGCACTCGAAGCCTACGACAACGTTGAACTACTATGCGCATTCACAGCCTGGTCGCGGGCGAAAGGCGTAGGCGTTATCGGCGAGAAGCTCGCGGCCGCCGAGGCGGTTGACAGGCCTGAGGAGGCTGACTGTTGAGAAACTGTTGATCCAACCCGGGCGATGGCAGGTTTGTGTGGTAAGAGTCCCCGTAAAACCGGGCACGGAGAGGTGGCAGAGCGGTTGAATGCGGCGGTCTTGAAAACCGCTGAACCTTCGCGGGTTCCGTGGGTTCGAATCCCACCCTCTCCTGAGGTTTCCTACACCATGCGTTCGTCCACGTAGCACCAGCGCCAATCTTCACCCGGTTCGAATGACTTGATAATTGGGTGATTGGTGTGTTGGAAATGCTTCGTGGCGTGGCGATTCTTCGAACTGTCGCAGCAGCCGACGTGACCGCATATCAAGCATTCTCGCAGATGCACCCAGCTATCGCCCGTGCTCAAGCACTCTTCGCATCCCTCGGCAGAGGGCGTGACGTCGCGGATCTCGCCCAGGTGCGGGCACGCCTCAGTGTTTGACAAGGCTCGGGAAGCGCACGGCGAGCGTGTGCAGTTTCGGCAGATCGTTGATGACCACGTACGCGTCGTCCGGATGGTGCGCGACGAAGTCTTGATGGTACGCCTCGGCCGGATAAAACGCGCGTAGCGGCGCGACCTGCGTCACGATCCGGCTCCCGAAAACGTGGCGGCGCTCGAGCGAAGCGATCGTGGCCACTGCCGTGTGGCGCTGCTGCTCTGTGGTGAAGAATATCTCCGAACGATATTGGCTGCCGTAATCGGGCCCTTGGCGATTGAGCTCCGTTGGATCGTGCGCGATCAAGAAGTAGACGTCGAGGATCTGCGCAAAGCTGATCGCCGCCGGATCGTACGTGATCTCGACCGATTCGGCATGACCTGTCAAGCCCGTGCTGACGATCTCGTAGTGCGCGGTCGCTGCGCCGCCGCCGGAATAGCCTGCGACGACGCTCGTCACGCCGCGCAAACGCTCGAAGACGGCCTGCATTCCCCAGAAGCAGCCGCCGGCGAGCACGACCCGCTGCGCGGGCACGGGCGAAGCCCAGGCCGCAGGCGTAGCGAGCACGGCGGCGCAGAGGAGCGCGGCCAGCACGAGTCGTTTCATCATCTTATGCACTAGGTCGCCATGCTGCTCTTGTCGACACGGCCGTTGATGCCCGAATAGCATTCCTTCACGAGTTGTGCGGCGAAGTCGGCGCTCTCGCTTTCAAAACGTTTCCAGCGTTGAGCGCAAGCCGATACGATCGCATCGATCTCCGCCTGCTTCTCTGAAACCGGGCGAATCTTCGGCAGGCCCGTGACCATCGCGCCGACTCCGCCGCCGCTTTCGGCGGCGAGGAGGCCGGCGTCGGATGCCTCCTTGAAGGCACTCTTCACGATGCGTTGCCAGGGGCTGAGCGAGTCGGCACCGAGCCATGTGTACACGGCATCGTGCGCCGTCTTGCCGTCGCGCACCGCCGCGAGCAACGCATCGGCGCCCCCGACCTGCGTGCTCTCGCGCTTCTTCTGGATCGTAACTTGCTTCTTCGTGCCGAAGAGGGACTTACGATCCGTCGAGGACATCTCGATCGCGCCGTCGTCCGCGAGACAGATGAGCGTGTATGCCAGCATCCGCGCGCAGAGATCGCCGAAGTTGATCCTCACGTCCTTGACGGGAGCGCGAAGCGAGTTCATCGCTCCGCCGGGCTTCCCGATCTGATCTGCAGCCAAGAACGCGGTAGCCAGAGGAGATAACGTCGTGCTCATGGGTAGACGTTACGACCGTGGGCCGCCTACGTCCTCGATCGCGCGATTCCGAGCGCAAGGTGGCGGAGCCGCACAGGTAGGGGTGCTTGATCGAGGTGCGGTATCAGGCGTGAACGGAGCGGCTCGAGCATCCGAGCCGCGGCCGGAACGAGACACTAGCCGGCATGGATCGCCATCCAGACACCGAGCGCAACGATGATCGCGGATAATCCGACGGTAACGACGTTGCCGGCCAGCGTGTTGCGTCGCTCGCCGATCACGTTGCGGTCGTTGACGAGCACGAGCAAGAAGCCGAGCACAATCGGCAGAACGAATCCGTTGAATGCTTCGATCTTGATCGTCATTTGGATGAGTTGTAACCGCGGGATCAGCACGATCGCCGCGGCGACGAACACGCTCGCTAGGTAGAGCGCGGCAAAGCGCTTCGCCTTCACGCCGTCGTTGAGCGAACAACGCCAGCCGAAGGTCTCGCCAAAGGCCCATGCGGTGGCGAGCGAGACGACGAATGCGCCGAGCATCGATGCCCCCACCAAACCTGCGCCGAGCGTCACGCCTGCAAGCCGGCCGACCAGCGGTTGCAGCGACATTGCCGCTTGCGCGGCGCCGTCGATCCGGATATGGTGGACGAAAAGCGTTGCCGCCGTGGTAACGATTATCGCGCACATGATCGCCTGCGTCAGCACCGAGCCGATGGCGGTGTCGATGCGAGCAAAGCCGATGTCTCGAAGCGTCAGGCCCTTGTCGACGGTGGCGCTCTGCTGATAGAAGATCATCCATGGCATGATGACCGCGCCGATGTTCGACGCGACCAGCATGAGGTATGCCTGATTGCCGAGGGGTTGGCTCGCGAACAGGCCGCGCATGAGCACCGCATGAACCGAAGGATGCGCGGCAAATGCAGCCGGAATGAAGAACAGCTCGATCGCGCAGAGCCCAAGTGCGAAGATCTCGACGCGTTTGTACGATGCGGTGAAGATGACGATCGAGAGCACGACGGCAGCCATTACGATGATCGGCGCACGCGGTAAGCCGAAGATTTGCGCGGCGCCGGCAATGCCGGCGAACTCGGTGACGAGCGCAGCAACGTTGGTGACGAGCATCGTTCCAAGGGATATCCAGGCCCATGTCAGGCCGTAATGCTCGCGAATGAGCCGAGCGTGTCCCTTGCCGGTAACGGTGCCCAACCGCACCGTCATCTCTTGGACGACGAAGAGGGGGACGATGAGTAGCACCTGCAGCAGAATGAGCTTGTACCCGAAGGCGGCTCCGGATGCTGCGGCAGTCGTGATGCTCCCGGCTTCCGTGTCGGCAAGCATGACGACGAGCCCCGGTCCGAGGACGGCCAGAAAGTGCACTAGCCCACGCGGCAGGGTGAGGCGGCGCCGTGAGGCGGCCGCCGCGCCAGCCCGAAGCTCGAGCGAGCTCATCAGAATATTAGGGTAGCCTAATATTCGTCTAAGGTGCTCCGAGGAACGTCACAGCGTTGCTGAAAGCGACTTCCTCTCATCTTCTCAACTCGTTCCAGAAATATTCACGAACGTGCAGCAGCCTTGAGCACACATGGCGACGCTGCGCATGGAAAGGGAGATTGACTGTAGCCAGGAGCGCGCAGCCTCGTCAATTTACGCAGCCTTGGGAGTGCGGGGCTCGAGCGAGGTCACGAAGACCTTTCGCGTCGGTGCGATAGGCCGCGACGTTCGTCTCACGCTCGGAGACCTCGATCGCAAGTCCGACCTATGGCGGATTCCCGTGTCGTGGCAGGTTCCCGAAAGCGACGCCTTTCCGATATTTCACGGCTTCTTTGAGGTTCAGCGGCGGCCCGACGACCGGATCGCCGTCGTCCTCCTCGGCTACTATCAGCCTCCGTTCGGCGCGGCTGGTGCGGTATTCGATGCGTTCGTCGGCCGCTGGATCGCAAACGTGACCGTCTCTCAGATGCTCGATGAAATCGAGGCCACGATTCATCGCGACGGTTCTGCGTCGTAGCCCGGCGCGCCGTACGCGAGGCGGCCTTGGCTGTCCCATGCGGCCAAGATCACGTGTCCGAAGGGCGTGTAATCCACGGTTCCCGCTTTGACGCTCCCGAGAGCACGAATCGCGGCGGGATCGTTCATGAGGAACGCGCGATCGGACAGACGCAACATCGCGCCAGTGGAAAACGGAATCGCGACCACTTCCACGGCGCCCGTCGTTCGCAGGTACCGCGGCGCGCGGAGATCGCGCCGCACGGGCATTTGCATCGCAAGCCACGCTATTCCGACGATCATGAGGCCGCTCGCCAGGCCGACCGCCGTGAAGGCGCCCAGCATTGCGATGCCTTCCCCCGGCGTTCTGTCGAATGCGTCGATCAGCACGCCGACGAAGGCGATCGCGATAGTCAATCCGCCTGCGACGTACAGCAGGCGGCGCCAACCCCGCGCGCTCTGCCGAGCTATGACCGCCGCTATCTCCGGCGACATCGGCATCTCTGCCGTTGACGGCACGCTCTGCGCGCCGGGCGGCGCGTGCGTCTGCACGATCGGCCTGCCGGACCGCACGAAGCTCCATCCCATTGCTAGGACAAAAACCGAGATCAGGAGCGGCAGGACGCCTACGTGTCCGCCGCCCAACTCGGCCATTCCGAACAGGAGCAGCAGAAGCGTGCCAAGGATCAGCAGGACGTAGCCCCAAACGCGCACGGCGTTAGAAACGCCCCGCCTGGAGATCGGCGATCGCCTCCGCGATCTCTTCGTGCGTGTTCATAACGAACGGGCCGTAGCGCGACACCGGCTCGCCAAGCGGTTTGCCCGCGATCAAGAGCGCGTCGAATCCGCTGTCGCCCGCTTCGATCTCGATCGTCCCCTGCGTGTTCTCGATCAGCGCGACTTCGTACCGGTTCACGTGCGCGCCGTCGACGCTCGCGGAGCCGTCGACGGCATGGACCACGACGTTCGAACCCTCGGCGACGCGAAACGCGGAGCGAATTCCCGCATCGAGGCGCAGATGCAGCATCGTCGTCGGCACGACTGTCTCGATCGGCGAACGCCGTCCTTCGAACTCGCCGGCAAGCACGCGCACCCAGCGGCCGTCGCCGCTGACGGCCGGAAGCGCCGCGGATTCGTACTCCTGGTATCGCGGCTGCATCATCTTGCGCTCGCGCGGCAGGTTGACCCAGATCTGGAAGCCGTGCATCAGGCCGCCGTCGCGCAGCATCTCCGCCGTCGGCATCTCCGAGTGGATGACGCCCGCGCCGGCAGTCATCCACTGCACGTCGCCGCTGCGGATGACGCCACGATGTCCGCGCGAGTCTTCGTGCTGCATCGCACCGTCGATGATATATGTCACCGTCTCGAAGCCGCGGTGCGGATGATCCGGCGCGCCGACGGCTTCACCCGGACCGTAGCGTACCGGTCCCATCTCGTCGACGAGCAGGATCGGATCCAGGTACGAGAGCCCTGGGACCGGGAAGGGGCGGTGGACGATGAAGCCGGCGCCTTCCTTCAACTGAAGCGCGGGGACTACTCGGTGCGATGCCAATCGACGGTCCAATCGTCCGAGCGCGTTCGCAACGCGTAGCCGTACACCTTGAGCCGCGGCCAAAGCTGAGCGAGCGGCTCGCGGATCCCACTGCACACGAGGATGGGGATGTCGTTTTCGTACGGCATCGCGTGAGCGTTCGTGAAGACGCCGGCCACGCGCACGTGCGAGAAGAAGCGCCGCGCCTTTGCCGGATCGGCATTCACCTCGATGACCGTGTCACCCGTGTATCCGCGCGGCCCCCAGAGCCAGAAGTTGTTGTTGCCGCTGATCGCGTGCGGCAGGCCGAACGCGGCGCCGTAGACGTCGATCGCACTCGCCTCGCCGAAGTTGCTCGTGTAGATCGCGGCCTGCGCGCGCTGCTGCGGCGGAAGCCCTTGATACACGGCGGCGACCTTCGCGACGAGCTGCGGCCACCCGAGCATATCGGCGTAGTACTGAATCGGCACGGTCTTGCGTGGATCGTCGGGTAGGCCGAAGTTGACGTGCAGCATCCTGCCGACTGCGTTCTGGTATGCAATGTAGTTCGCGAGGGGGAGTACGGGTAGCACGAACGGCACCGCCGGGATCGAGACGGCGATCGCGCCCGCGGCGATCGCCGCTTGGACGGAAGGCCGCGCGCGCGTCCACGCTTCGACGGCGACGGCGCCGGACGCGATGAGGCACGGGTAGATCGCGGACGGATAGTAGTTCTTCGCATCGAGCGCCGCCATCGTGACGACGAGCAGCACGTACGCCCACGCAAGCCATCGCATCGTGGGCCGGCGTGCGAGCGCGACGAGGCCGGCAATCCAGACGATCGAGAGGATCGGGTTCATGATGAGGATCTGCTGGATGAGAAATGGGGGCCCGGTGACGACGAACTGTCCGCTGTCGTTGCGCAGCACTTCCAGTATCGGGAAGCGATGCACGGCTTGCCACACGAAGTCGGGCAGAATGATCGCGACCGCGAGGATGCACCCCGCGAAGAACCAGCGCGACGCGAGCAGGCGTCGCTGCTGCGTGAGCAAGAGCCCGGCGATCACTGCCACGGCGAAGAATGCAACGCTGTACTTACTCCATGCGGCAACGCCGACGATGGTGCCGACTGCCAACCACAGCTTCGGCGATCCACCGTTGACGATGCGCACGACGAAGAGCGCGGCGAGCGGCCAGAGCGCGATCTCCAGCATATCCGGCGTGAGCCGCATCTCGTTTGCAACGAGCACCGGCGCCAGCATCACGACGAGCGCGGTCAGAATTTCCGCGAAGGTTCCACCTCCAAGCTCTTCGGCGAAGAGACACGAAACGTACGCGACGAGGCCGGCGCAGAACGCCGGGATGAGGCGCAGAAGGAAGAGCGATCGGCCGAAGCTCTGCGAGAGCGCGGCGAGCAACGGCGTTAGCGGCGGCTGGTCGACGTAGCCGAGTGCCGGATGACGTCCGCAGACGATGAAATAGAGCTCGTCGCGGAAGAAACCGTAGTGGGGGTTGCCGAGAGCGTGCAGCGCGGTCGCGAGGATCGCCGCACCATAGGGAACCCACGTACGAGCCTTCACGCTCGTACGCTTACCCCAAGAGTGTCCTCGCCTCCCCGCTGTGCCCCCGAGCCTCTCCCGAAGGGAGTTGACGGCGCGTAGAGCACTTCATACCGCGCCATGCACCTCTTGCTCATGGCGTTGCTTCTTGCGGCGCCCGATCCGACGACGCTCGTGAACCCCTTCATCGGCACCTCCGGCACGCAGCAGGGCGGCCCCATCGACACCTTTCCGGGCGCGGACGTCCCCTTCGGGATGCTGCAGTGGAGCCCGGATACGCCCTCGCAGAATGCCGGTGGCGGCTACGAATACAACGACCGTGCTACCACCGGCTTCAGCGTCACGCACCTGAGCGGGCCGGGATGCAACGTCTTCGGCGACTTTGCCATTCTGCCGACGCTCGGGAGCGTTAACGATCCGGCCGAAGCGGAGGACGCCTTCTCGCACGCGCACGAGCAAGCGTCACCGGGTTGGTACGCGCTCGCACTCGACAACGGCATCGCCGTGGCGCTCACGGTGACGCCGCGCACCGGCCTCGGCAGCTTCACGTTCCCGGCCGGCAGGGCCGCGAATCTCCTCGTAAACGCATCGTCCGATCAAGCCGGCGTAACCGCAGCGGACGTGCGCGTCGTCGGCAACGACGAGATTACCGGCTCGGCAACGAGCGGTGCGTTCTGCGGAATGCCCGACGCGTTCACCGTCTATTTTGCTGCCCGCTTCAACCGCCCGTTCTCCGCGTACGGCACGTGGCGCGGCGCGAGCGCGACGCCCGGATCGAGCGCGTCGCGCGGAGCGGGAAGCGGAGCGTGGGTGACGTTCGACACGGCCGGAGGCACTGTCGTGAAGATCGCAGTCGCGATCTCGTACGTGAGCGTCGCCGGTGCGCTTGCGAACCTCCGTGCGGAGAACCGCGGATGGGATCTCGACGCGGTGCACGCTGCCGCACTGAAGATGTGGCGCAACGTGCTCGGGCGGATTGCGATCTCGGGGGGAACGCCGAGCGAGCAGACGACGTTTTACACCGCACTCTATCATGCGATGCTCCATCCGAACGTCTATAGCGACGCCGACGGGCGCTACCGCGGGTTCGACGGCAACGTGCATCGCGTGCGCCCCGGACACGTCGAGTACGTGAACTACTCCGATTGGGACGTCTACCGTTCGCAGATTCCGCTCGTTGCGTTGCTCGATCCGGATCGCGCCGGCGACATGATGCAGTCCCTCGTCGACGCGGCGCAGGAAAGCGGCGCTCTTCCTCGCTGGGCGCTGGTGAACGCGCCGACGAGCGTCATGGGCGGCGACTCCGTCGACGCCGTGCTCGCGGGCGGCTATGCGTTCGGGGCGCGCGGCTTCGACGTGCGCGGCGCCGTAGCTGCGATGGTTCGCGGCGCGAGCGATCCCGATCTACCGCGCGTTGACGGTTGGTACGTCGAACGCCCGGAACTTGCCGAGTATCTGCGCCACGGCTACGTCGTCAACACGCACACGACGTCGGTTGCACCCGTTCCCAACGGCGCGTCGGAGACGCTGGAGTACGCGCTCGACGATTTCTCGATCGCGCAGCTCGCGCGCGTGGCGGACGAAACGCGCATCTATCGCGAGTTCCTGCGCCGCTCGAGCAATTGGGAGAATGTCTTCGACACGGCAACCGGGCTCGTCGCTCCGCGCGACCAGGACGGCGCCTTCATGCAGACGCCGATCGCCGATGCGGGCCAGAGCGGCTTTCAAGAGGGCAATGCGGCGCAGTACACGTGGATGGTGCCGCAAGACCCGAACGATCTCATCGCCGCCATGGGCGGGCGCGCGCAGGCCCAGCGGCGCCTCGACACGTTCTTCACGCAGCTCGACGCCGGCCAGAATCTGCCGTACGCGTGGCTTGGAAACGAGCCGAGCCTCGGGAGCCCGTGGATCTATCTCTCCGCCGGCGAACCCTGGCGCGCGCAGGCGGTCGTGCGTCGCGCGCTGCTGACGCTCTACGCAGACACACCCGTCGGCTTGCCGGGCAACGACGACCTCGGGGAGATGAGCGCGTGGTACGTGTGGTGCGCGATCGGGCTCTACCCGCAGAATCCCGCGATGCGTTTTCTCGACGTCGGCAGCCCGCTCTTCGCGCGCGTCGTCATCACCGCTCCGCACGGACCGACGATTGCGATCGACGCGCCGGCTGCTGCAGATGACGCACCGTACGTGCAGTCGCTCTCCGTAAACGGGCGCGCGACGCAGCAGCCGTGGCTCGAACTGCCGTTGCACGGGAACGTCGATCTCGCGTTCGTCTTGGGATCTATGCCGAACGAGCAATGGGGTACGGCGTCCGCCGATGCGCCGCCGTCGTTTGCGGGCGCATCCCCGCGCTTTCCACCTGCGAGTGCGGTCACGCTCTCGTTGCCAACCGGCGTTACCGCGGTTGCGCCCGGTGCGCGCGCGACCGTGCAGCTCGCGCTCGCGAATCCGGGAACGGCGGCGGAGCGCATTGCCTGGCACGTAACGGCCCCCGATTCCCTGCGCGTACAGCCCTCGTCGGGCGCGAGCGTCGTTCGCGCCGGCGAGACCGCGACCGTTGCGCTCGTCGTCACCGCCGGCCCGCAGACCACCAGCGCGTACGAAACCGTATGCGTCGAAGCAACCGCAGCGTCCGGCGCGCTGCTGCAGCACGCCGCCGCCGTCGTGCGTGTCGGGGCGGCGAGCGCGCACGTTGCACTCGCGTTTCTCGAGAACATTTACGACAATAGCGTGACGCCCGTCGATCTTTCCACCGGAGCGCTGCTGCCCAAGATCGCGGTCGGAAGCTCGCCGCGAGACGGTGTCGTCGCTCGCAACGGGATGCTCTTCGTCGCCGACCGCGACGGCGCCACCGTGAGCGTCATCGATCCGCGAACGCGCACGGTCGTGAAGACGGTCGACGTCGGCCGCGGCCCAAGCGCACTCATGGCGGCGGCGGACGGAACGCTCTGGTTCGTGAACGCGTATGGCGGCACCGTTCAATCGATCGATCCGAGGACGCAAACGGCAAGCGCGCCGATCGCCGTCGGCGGCACGCTGCGCTCGGTGGCGATCGTCGGAACGACGCTCTACGTCACCGTGCAATCGCAAAACGAAGTCGTGCCGATCGATATGAGAACGCGCGCGCTCGGAACGCCCATTGCGGTAGGGCGAGCACCGGAGGGGATTGCGGCGATGCCCGGCGGGCGCCGCCTCTACGTCGTCGACCACGCCTCGAACGAGGTGACGCCCATCGACGTAGCGAGCGGGCGCGCGCTACCAGCGATTCGTGTTGGGGTCGCTCCGGTGAAGATCGCCATCGCGCCGGACGGGCGCACCGCGTACGTCGGAAATTACGGCGTCAACACGGTGACGCCGATCGACCTGACCCGAGATACGGCAGGCCCCCCGATCCCGGTGGGAGGGGAGCCCTACGACGTCGCGGTGAGTACGGACGGCAACACGCTTTGGGTCGTCAATCACCAAGACAACGATCTCGTGCCCGTCAGCATCGCGACGCGCCGGCCTGGAGCGCCCATCGACGACCCGAACGGTCCGCTGACCGTCGTCCTTCCGTAGCCTGTTACGGCGCGTGTGGCGTCGCGGCGAACGAGTAGATCGGTGCCGCTCCGGCGAGCGCGACGGGCGCTCCGAACTTGGCGATGTTGCGATCTTCGCTCGGCCGTTCGTTGACCGCGGAGCCGGTGATCTTTCCGTCGCGGATCGTTCCGTTCAGCTGCCAGGCTCCGTTGCGCCCGATCGTCAACCAGACGTGGTTGCCGGTGCGACCGCCGGTGATCGGAACGAAGCTCGGCAATCCGGCCGGATGGTAGTATCCAAAGACCGTGCCGTCGTTGTGGTAGGTGAGGTCCATAGTTCCCGTGACCGGGTACGCATGCGTGATCGGGTTCCAGATGGAGATGTTGTAATGCGAGGCTGTCGCCTGCGCCCGTACCGTTCCAATCGTACCCCAGCAGATCGCGACGGCGGCGAGCGCGCAAAGCGCGAGTGAGCGTCTCATAGTTCCTTCTTTCCTTATCATGGTACCCGCGGCAGGCTGGAGTCGTTCGGGATCGGGCGGCCGACGAAGCTGTAGAGGGCTCTGCCGAACGAACGGAAAGCGCGGCCTACTATCCTACCGTCGCGCTCGAGCGTTCCGGTCACGTGCAGAGGGCTGCTGCCGCCGATGTCGAGCGCGATTTTCGAGCCCGAGATCGACCCCTGCACCGGCATGACGCTACCGTCGGTCTGATGGTAGTACCCGACGAGCGTTCCGTCGGGGCGGAAGGTGAGATCCAGGGTGGCCGAGGTTGGGAAGCCACCCTGAGGGTAGCGGTAGAGCTCGGTGTAGTAGTGTCGCGTCGGGCCTTGAGCAAAGACAGGCGCCGCGGCGGCAAGCGCCAAAACGGCGAGCGCCGCGAAGGCCTTGGCCGTCCAGCGGGTGGTCATACCGGTATAATAACGCCTTTCGGCCTCTGAGCGTTACGGTTGCTGCAATCGAGAAAGCAAGAGGGCACCGCCCGCCGCGGAATTCGCGGTTCGGGCGTATGCATGCGGCGACTTTTACAAGCAAGCGCTAGCAGGCTATGCGAGAGCGTCGAAACCTGCGTACGGGCGCAGCGCCTGCGGGATCGCGACCGTGCCGTCCGCGCGCTGAAAGTTCTCCAGAATCGCTACGAGCGTTCGTCCGATTGCAAGCCCGGATCCGTTGAGCGTGTGCACGAGCTCCGGTTTGCTCTTCGCGTCGGAGCGGAAGCGAATCGCCGCGCGCCGCGCTTGAAAATCCGTGCAGTTGGAGCACGAGCTGATCTCGCGAAAGCTGCCGGCGTTCGGCAGCCACACCTCGACGTCGTAGGTCTTCGCCGCATTGAAGCCCGTCTCGCCGGAGCAGAGCGCGACGACGCGATGCGGCAGCTCGAGCTCGCGCAGCAGCGCCGCAGCGTTATCGGTCAGCGTCTCGAGCGCGTCGGAGGAGTGCTGGGGCTGCGCGAGCCAAACGAGTTCGACCTTCTCGAATTGATGCTGTCGAACGAGGCCGCGCGTGTCCTTGCCCGCGGCGCCTGCTTCTTTGCGAAAGCACGGCGTGAATGCGGCATACTTGCGCGGAAGCTCGCGCGCGTCGAGGATCTCGCCGCCGTGCAGCGCGGTGAGCGGCACCTCTGCGGTGGGGATGAGGTAGAGATCGGTGTCGGCATCGTGAAACATCGCGTCGGCGAACGTGCTCAGCTGACCCGTCGACCACATCGTCGCACGAGAGACGAGATACGGCGGAGCGATCTCTTCGTATCCGCGCTGCGCCGCTCGATCGAGAAAGAACTGCGCGAGCGCGCGCGAGAGGCGCGCACCATTGCCTTTCAAGAGCGAAAAGCGGCTGCCCGAAAGGCGGGCGGCTCGCTCGAAATCGAGAATGCCCAGCGCCTCGCCGAGCTCCCAATGCGCCTTCGGAGCAAAATCGAAGTGCGGCAGATCTCCCCACGCGCGAACGATGACGTTCGCGCTTTCGTCGTTCCCGTCTGGAACGCTCTCGTCCAGCAGATTGGGCATCTGCTCCAGGAGGGCGCGGAGCGGCGATCCTCCCGCGTCGGGCGCCAGCTCGCGTACGCGCTCCTCACTTTGCGCGATGCGGCCGGCGAGCGCATCGAGCTGCGGGCGGCGCTCCGCGGTCGCGGCTGCTTTGTCGGCAGCCATGCCGATCTCGGCGGAGAGCGCCTTGCGAGCCGCCTGCGCCGATTCGAGGCCGACGAGCGTTGAGCGGTACTCCGCATCGAGGCGCAGAATCTCGTCGACCACGGACGGATCGAGGCTGCGGCGGCGAAGCGACTGCCGCACGCGATCGGGATCGCGGCGAATGACGACGATATCGAGCATGACTAAGGGTTTCGACGCAAAGCGTTTGCTCCCGCCGCGTGAGGCGTTGGAGCGCTATTTTGCGCTCGTTGCGCTCGAGCCGTGCGGCGTCGAGTGCGTCGCGCTCGAATCGGCGCGCGGACGCGTGCTCGCGCGTCGAATCGAGGCGGACGACGATTATCCCACCGCCGCGCGCTCGGCGATGGACGGTTTCGCGATTCGGTCGCGGAGTACGCCGGGCGCACAGCGCGTGGTCGGCGACGTGCGCATCGGCGCGCAGCCGCAGCGCGGAATCGCGAACGGCGAAGCGATGAAAATTTCGACGGGTGCGATGTTGCCGGAAGGCGCCGACGCCGTGGTACCTGTGGAAAGCGTTCGCGAAAAGGGCGGTGAGGTCCACGTCGAGGAGAGGATCGCGCCGGGCGATGCGGTCGTCGCGCGCGGCGCGGACATGCGCGCGGGGGAAGCGCTGCTCGAACCGGGTCGCCGCATCGGCGGGCCCGAGCTCGCGCTGCTGGCAGCGCTCGGCGTCGTGGACGTTCCCGTCTATCGCAGACCCGTCGTCGCGGTGATCTCGAGCGGCGACGAGCTCGTCGCGCCCTCCCTGCGACCGGGCGCCGGTGAAGTGCGCGATGCGAACCGCTATGCGATCGCGGCTTCGCTCGAGGCGCTCGGCGTACAGCCGCGACAGTACCCGATCGTGCGCGACGACGAGGGCTTGCTCGAAGCAGCGCTGCGCGAAGCGCTCGACGCGTGCGATGGCGTAGTCGTCAGCGGTGGTTCGTCCGTCGGCGAACACGACTTGACGCCTCGTGCAACCGCTTCGCTCGGATCGCCGGGCGTTGTCGTGCACGGCCTGCGCGTACGTCCCGGAAAGCCGACGATGCTCGCTGCAGTTGAAAAGAAGCCCATCGTCGGCCTTCCGGGCAACCCGCTCTCCGCGCTGATGATGCTGGAGGCGGTCGCGGCTTCGATCTTCGCCGCGCTCGCAGGAGCGCCGCCGCCGTACCGTGAGGTCGACGCCGAGCTTGCATCCGCGCTCGAAGCTCCGGCGGGATGGACGTGGTACGTGCCGGTCGCGCGCGACGGCGACGTGGTGCGACCGCTTGCACTGCGCTCGTTCGCCGTGAGCCTCGCGGCGCGTGCGAGCGGATACGTCGTCGCCGGCGAGAAGCAAAGCGCTTTTCGTGCGGGCGAGCGCGTGCGGATGCGGCACTTTCTCTGCGGTGGTGCGTGATGCGCGCAACGCGCGTCGTGGAGGCTCTTCCGGCGAATACGCCGTTTATCGGGCCCGAACGGTTGATGCGCGAGAACGGCCTGCGCGAGCTCGTGCGCCTCGGCGCGAACGAAAGCGCGTTTGGACCGTCGCCCCGCGCCGTCGCGGCGATGGCGGAGCAGCTCGATCGGCTCTCGTGGTACGGCGATCCGGACTCGTACGCGCTGCGTGAGGCGCTCGCCGCGCGTCACGGCTGCGCGCTTGAGCAGACGACGGTCGCCTGCGGGATCGACGACCTGATGGGCTTGGCGGTGCGCGCCTTCGTTGAGATCGGCGGTGTCGCGGTCGCGGCGCGCGGGACGTATCCCACCTTCGCGTACCACATCGCAGGATACGGTGCGCGCTTGGAAACGACGCCCTATACGAAGGAAGGCGGCCCCGACCTCAGCGGGCTTGCGGCGCTCGCGCAACGCGTGCGCCCGTCGATCGTCTACCTGGCGAATCCGGACAATCCGAGCGGAGCATTTCTGGAGCGCCGCCTCATCGCGGAGTTCTACGAGGCGCTCCCGGACGAGACGCTGCTGCTGCTGGACGAAGCGTACGCCGACTTCGTGCCGCCCGATCGACTGCTCGAGCCGCGCTTCGAAGACCGTCTCGTACGGCTGCGCACGTTTTCGAAGGCGTACGGCCTCGCCGGCGCGCGCATCGGATACGCGCTTACGACGAGGGCCAACGCAGAGCGATTCGAGCGGATCCGCCTGCAATACGGCGTCAATCGCAACGCGCAGATCGGTGCCCTCGCGGCGCTCGAGGACGAGGCGCACCTGGCGTGGGTGGTGCGCGAGACCGCAGCCGCGCGCCGGGCGTACGAGGCGCTCGCGCACGAGCTCGGCACGACGACGATTCCCTCGCTCGCCAACTTCGTGTGCATCGACATGGGCGACGCGCAGCGAGCGATGCACGTTACGGCGGAGCTCTTACGGCGCGGGGTTTGGATCCGCAAACCAGGCGCATCGCCGCTCGACCGATACGTTCGCGTCAGCGCCGGGACGCCTCCGATGCGTCACGCGTTCGCGCAGGCGCTGCGCGGCGTGCTCGCCGAACGTGGCATGGCCGCACCGTGAGATATGCGTTCTTCTCGGACATTCACTCGAACCTCGAATCGCTCGAGCGAGCCCTCGCGCATCTCGCGCCGGACGACGTCCTCGTCTCGCTTGGCGATGTCGTTGGGTATGGCCCGAATCCGAACGAGTGCGTGGCGATCTTGCGCGCGCGTGCGCGCCATGCCGTCATGGGCAACCACGATCTCGCGGCGATAGAGAACTTCGGCATCGAGTATTTCAACGAAGCCGCGAAAGAGGCGATGATTTGGACGCAGGGCGTGCTCGACGAGCCGAGCCGCGCGTGGCTGAACGGGCTCGGATACGAGCTGCGCTTCCCGGAGTTCCTCCTCGTGCACGGCGCGCCCGTGCGCTATTTCGATTACATCCTGGAGAAGCGCAACGCAGTCGCCGCCTTCGCCGCCACCGACGCGCCGCTCATCTTCGTCGGCCACACGCACGTCGCACAGCACTGGAGCGCGGAGCGCAACGGTTCCGTCGGCCATCGGCATATGCAGCGCGGCGGCGAGCTGCAGCTCGATCCGGCGAAGCGTTACATCATCGACGTAGGGAGCGTGGGCCAACCGCGCGACTTGAATCCTAACCCATGCTTCGTTCTCTACGAACCCGAGAACGGTCGCGTCGAGTGGGTGCGTTACGGCTACCCCATCAGCACCGTGCAGAGAAAGATTCGCGCGGCCAAACTGCCCGCATATCTCGCGGATCGCCTGGACTCCGGACGGTGAGCGTCTCCGGCGTGCCGATCGACGATGGACGCTGTTTTGCCTGCGGTCCGGAGAACCCGTCGGGCTTGCACCTGCAGTTCGAGAATCTCGGCGAGGACGGCGTGCGCGCGCGGACCGCTCTTGCGCCGCAATTTCAAGGCTGGCGCGGCATCGCGCACGGCGGCATCGCGATCTCGCTGCTCGACGAAGCGATGGCCCATGCGGCGGGCTATGCGGGCTACCGCGGCGTCACGGCATCGATGAGCGTGCGCTTTCGCAAGCCGGTTCCGCTGGGCGCGCCGCTCGTCGTCCGCGGGCGCGTGACGTGGAAGCGCGGCAACGTGCTCGGCATCGAAGCCGACGTGCGCGACGCATCGGGTGCGCTGCTCCTGCGCGGCGAAGGGCACTTCGTCTCGCGCGGCTCGGTCGGCGATGCAGTCGATCGCCGAAACCCGGGAGCATAGCGATGGCGAAGATGCGGCAGCAGCGCGAAAAGGCGGCGGAGGCGCAGCGCCCTCATCGCTCTCCGACGCTCGAGAACCGGCGCGCGCGCTTCGAGTACGAGATCCTGGAGTCGCTCGAAGCCGGCATCGCGCTCTCCGGCACGGAGGTGAAAGCGATCCGCGCGGGCGGCGCGTCGATCGGCGAAGCGTACGCGCGCTTTCGCAACGGCGAAGCGTGGCTCGTCGGCATGCACGTCCCGCCGTACAAGCAGGGAAGCTTTTCGAATCTCGATCCGGGTCGCGCGCGCAAGTTGCTCCTGCATCGCGAGCAGATCGCGCTCCTACGCTCGCGCGTGCAAGAGAAGGGCCTCACCGTCGTTCCGCTGCGTCTGTACTTCACGCGCGGCATGGCGAAGGTGCAGCTCGGTCTCGCGCGCGGAAAGAAGCTCTGGGACAAGCGTGCGAGCATCGCAAAACGCGACGTCGAGCGCGAGATCGCCCGGCACGGCAGATAAGCCGTGGTGCTCTCGCTAGTCTTGCGGCACGCGCTATGAGGGGAGCTCATCCGGAACGGGCGATGGAGCAGCACGTGCTGCGCGGCGACGTTCTGCGCACGGGGGAGCGCCTCGTCGTCGCGTGCAGCGGCGGCCCGGATTCCGTCGCGCTCGCCGCCGTGCTCGCGGCGATCGCGCCGCATCTCGAGCTGCAGCTTTCGATCGCACACGTCAACCATGGAGTTCGCACGTCGGCGTGGCAGGACGAGTGCGTCGCGATGCGGGTCGCGGCGAGCCTCGGGCTTGCTTTGGACGTTGCCGCGCCGAAGCCGGAGGGTCACGACGAGGCGATGCTGCGAACGGTGCGGTACGAATCGCTCGTCGAGATCGCACGCCGGCGCGGCGCGAGTGCCGTTGCGACGGCGCACCACGCGGAAGATCAGACCGAGACCGTGCTGCTCGCGCTCTTTCGCGGGAGCGGACCGGACGGGCTCGGCGGCATGACGGCGCGGCGCGAGCTGGTACCGGGCGTCGCGCTGGTTCGCCCGCTGCTGCGAATCGCGGCCGAGGATTTGCGGTACTACTGCCATGTGAGCGGCTTGCCGTACGCGATCGATCCGACGAACGAAGACGCGGCCATGCGCCGCAACGCGGTACGAGAGGCGCTCGCTTCGCTGCGCCCGGCCTTTCCGGGACTCGACGAAGCGGTCGCGCGAGCGGCCGAGCTGGTCGCAAGCGAGCGAGCTGGGACGGATCGGGCAGTGCTGCGCCGGCGCGTCCGCGACCTCTTGCGAGATGAGGCGAGCCTCTCCGACGTGGACTTCGCCCACGTGGAGGCGGCCGCGCGGACGATGGAATTGGGCGGGAGCGGCCGATTCCATATGAAGAAGGGCGTCACCCTACGAATCGAGACGGGGCGGCGGAACGAACCATAAATGAAGATTGGGCAAAGCTATGACGGCACGATCGAGCAGCAGATATACTCGGCAGAGGAGATCGCTGCGGCAATCGGGCGGCTCGCCGTCCGGATTGCCGGCGATTTTACCGGGCAACCACTGCTCTTGCTCGGGGTGTTGAAGGGGGCGCTCTACGTCGTCACCGACCTGGCCCGAGCGATCGCGCTGGTCCCGGACGGCCCGAGCGAGATCATCGTGGATTACATCTGTGTCTCCAGCTACGGCAACGCCACCCGCACGAGCGGCGAGGTGCGACTTCTCAAGGACACCACGGAAACGGTAACCGGTAGGAACGTCGTCATCGTTGAAGACATCGTGGACAACGGTCTTACCTTGGAGTATCTGAGCGCGCTCTTGGCGGAGCGCAAGCCGGCGCGGCTCTCCTCCTGCGTGCTCTTCGACAAGCCGTATCATCGCAGGGTCGACGTCGCGCTCGATTACGTGGGCCTGCGCTGTCCGGACGAGTTCGTCGTAGGTTACGGCTTGGACTATCAGGAACTCTTCCGGAACCTTCCATATCTCGCGCAGCTAAAGCCCTGGGTTTTTCGTTCTGAGTAATTGTAAGTGAGCAAGCATCTTCGTTCGGTCCTCCTCATCATCGCGGTCTTCGTCCTCGTCTTCGTCGTGGTCTCGCACCTCGTCGCGACCCAGGACGATAGCGCGCACCTGGACTACGGTGCCTTCTACCAGCGATTGGAGGGTGGGCAGGTACGGTCGTTCCACGCGGTAGGAACGCAGGCGAGCGGCACGCTCGCAAACGGCACGAAGTACGTCGTTTCGATTCCGAACACGGACAGCGCGTTCGTGCAAGACGTCATGCGCCACGTGAAAAGCGGCGTCGTCAGCTTTGAGCAACCGTCGAATACGGGCATCTTTACGTTGCTCGAGGGTCTTGCACCGATCTTGTTGATGGCCTTGCTCTTCCTCTTCCTGTTCCGCCAAGCGCAAAGCGGCGGGAGCCAAGCGCTGTCGTTTGGACGGTCGCGCGCAAAGATGCTCTCGGAGAACCGGCCCAAGGTTACCTTTGCCGACGTCGCAGGCGTCGACGAGGCGAAGGAAGAGCTGGCGGAGATCGTCGACTTCCTCAAATATCCGAAGAAGTATCAGGCCCTCGGCGCGCGGATTCCGAAGGGCGTGCTCCTCCTCGGGCCGCCCGGATCGGGTAAGACGTTGCTCGCGCGCGCGATCGCCGGCGAGGCGGGCGTGCCGTTTCTTTCGATCTCCGGCTCCGACTTCGTCGAGATGTTCGTCGGCGTCGGCGCCTCGCGCGTTCGCGACCTTTTCGATCAGGCGAAGAAGTCGGCTCCTTGCATCATCTTCATCGACGAGATCGACGCGGTCGGGCGCCAGCGCGGCGCCGGGCTCGGCGGCGGTCACGACGAGCGCGAGCAGACGCTCAACCAGCTGCTCGTCGAGATGGACGGCTTCGACCAGAATACCGGCGTCATCCTGATTGCCGCGACGAACCGCCCGGACGTGCTCGACCCCGCGCTGCTTCGCCCCGGCCGCTTCGACCGCCAAATCGTCGTCGATCGCGCCGACATCAGAGGCCGTCAGAAAATCCTCGAAGTGCATGCGCGCAACAAGCCGCTCGCGAAAGCCGTCGAGCTCGAGACGCTCGCGCGCCGCACGCCCGGTTTCTCCGGCGCCGATCTCGAGAACCTCTTGAACGAAGCGGCGCTGCTCGCGGCGCGCCGCAACAAGAACGTCATCGAGATGAACGATTGCGACGAAGCGATCGATCGCGTCATGATCGGTCCGGAGCGCAGGTCTGTCGTGATGTCGCAGAAAGAGAAGGAGATCACCGCGTACCACGAATCCGGACATGCGCTGATCGGCGGGCTCATCGACAAGTCCGACCCCGTGCACAAGGTGACGATCATTCCTCGTGGTATGGCGCTCGGCATCACGTGGTCGCTCCCCGAAGACGACCGGCACAGCCGCACGAGAGACGAGCTGCTCGCGCAGATCACGATGTCGCTGGGCGGCCGTTTGGCGGAAGAGATTAAGTTCGGCGACGTCACGACGGGCGCGTCGAATGACTTCGAAAAGGCGACGGAACTCGCGCGAGCGATGGTCACGCAGTACGGCATGAGCGAGCTCGGCCCGATTCAGTACGGTCGTGGAAACCGGCAGGTCTTTCTCGGACGCGATTTCGGTGAAGAGCGCAACTACTCGGAGGAGGTCGCCTCGAAGATCGACGGCGAGGTGCGCCGCATCATCGAGAGCTGCTTCGCGCACGGCCGCCAGATCCTCACGGACAATTGGACGAAGGTGGAGCGCATGGTAGAATCGCTGCTCGAATACGAGACGGTCGACGCCGAAGAAGTGCGCGCGATCCTCACCGATGCTCCCTACGATCGGAGCGCGGCGGAGAGCCGCCCGCCGGCGCCGCCCGCTCCGGAGAAGGCGGCCGATGAACCGAAGCGACCCGATCAGCAGCGTCTCAAGCCGAAGATCAGGCCGGAGCCGGCATGAAGGTCGCACGCGCATCCACCTTGGCGCTCCTTGTGAGCGCCCTTCTTGTTGCGCCCGGCATCGCCGAGCCGTCCGTTCAGAGCGGAACGCTGCCGCACGGCGCGACGTACCTGATCGCTCCCGACGCCGCATCCCCGACCGCAGCAATCGACCTTTGGTTCCGCGCGCCGGACGACGGGTACGCTTCGTCCGTTCCGGGGCTGGCGCGCGTCGCCACGACCGCCGCAGCTGCCGCAAAACTCGTGAGCGGCAGATCGCTCGCGGAGAGCGTCGCCCATGAGGGCGGACGCCTCACGATCGAGGTCTTTCCGGACATCATCGGGGTCGGCGTCGTCGTGCCGGCTGAGGCCGCGCGCCGGATGCTTGCCTCTTTGTCTGCAGCGTACTTCGCGCCGTCTATCGACGAAACGGCGTTGCACGCCGCGCAGAGCGACACGACGATCCTCGCGGTGCAGCAGCAGTACGAGCCGGACCTGCTCGCTCACGACCTGCTCTTTGCGCGGCTCTTCACGTCGGGTCCGGCGCACGAGCCGCCGATTCCATTCTCCGCCGTCGACGTGTCGCACGTCACGTTAGACGACGTCACCTCTTTTGTGCATCGTGCGTTTCGCGCGGGCAATGCGTTCGTGAGCCTCGCCGGCGCCGTGGATCCCGCGATGTTGAGTGCCGTGACCGAGGGCAACGGCACGTCTCCGGCAGACGCGCCTATCTATAGCGCACCGGCGCGACCGGTGCCGCAACCCCTTGCGCAGCGGGGGGCGCTACCGGCGATCGGCCTTGCATGGACCGGGCCGCCGATCTCGGACGAGCGCGCCGCGACGGCGCTAGATTTCGTGGCGGATTACCTGTTTCGCCCGGGAACCGGAACGTTCGCGCGTCAGCTCGAGGACGGCAGCGCGCGCGTAGCGCTGAGCGGACAGTTCATCACGCTGCACGATCCCGGCGTCATGCTCGTCACCGTGGACGGCAGCGACGATGCAGGGCTGCAAAGCCGGATCGCAGACGCCGTGAACGCGATGCAGAGGCCGCTGTCCGCGGCGGCATTTGCGGCAGCACGCGAAGCATTTCTCTACCACCTCGGCAGCGATACGCAGACCGCCTCCGCGCAGGCCGACAACCTGGGTTGGTATGCAGCCGAAGGCGCTGCGTCGTATGCGCCCGGAGGCGCAGGGTACACGGGTTTCGCACGTTCGCTCGATCCGGACTACGTCGCAGCAATGGTACGCCGGTATTTGAAGAACCCGGCGATCGTACGCATTACTCCATCCGCTCCGCCGAAAGGCAGCTCGTCGTGAGACGTCTCCTCGTGCTGTTCGCCACGCTTGCCGCCACGTCGCTGCCCGCGCTCGCGACGACTCCGATCTCCGTCACGCACGAGAGCGGCGTCACCGTGGTGACGCAGGCCGACCCAAGTGCCTCGCTCGTCGGCGTCGAGCTCGCGATACCGGCTGGGCTCAATCGCCAGCAGCTGTCGCAGAGCGGGCTCGCGGCACTTACCGCCGAGTCGATCCTGCGTACGCAGGTAAGCGGCGTTCCGCTCGACGAGGCGATCGAGGCGCGCGGAGGATCCGCGCGCTACACCGTCGAGCCAACCGGCGTACGTTTCTACGTCGAAGCGCTTGCGGTCGACGCACCGGCCGTCTTCGACGCGTTCGCGACCGCGCTCTCCGCACCCGATTTCTCCGGGGCAACGGTGACGGCGGCACGCGACGCCTTGATTCGCCGCGTCGAGAGCGAACAGCAGGAGCCTCTCGCCGTTGGGGTCGAGATGCTCGATCTCGCGCAAGCTGGCGGCAACAATACCGGAATGCCGATGTTCGGTACGCCGGGATCGCTCGTGCAGCTCGCTCCTGCGAACGTGAGCGCATTCTATCGCGCGTTCTACCGGCGCGGCGGCGCCTCGATCAGCGCGGCCGGTCGCGTCGACGCTCTAGGCGCGCGGACCATCGCGCGGCTCGTCGCGGTTCTGCCGCAGGGCGCGACGCCGGTTGTGAAGACGCGCGTCCAGGGGCTGACCAGCTCTCATCGCGAGCTCGTCGCGCGCCGCGACGTGAACGCCCCTTGGCTCGTCGTGCAGTATGCGGCCCCGTCGGTAACGAGCACCGATTACGGACCGATGCTCGTGCTCGCGGCGTTCCTCCGCCGCACGCTCGGCGACATCGCCGAGGTCCCAGGGACGATTTCGCCGACGGCGGCATCCGGCGCGGTGGGTGCCCTCTACAACTACGATTCCTCTCAATCCTCGCTCGTGCTCTACGTCGACGGGAGCATCGGCGAGCCGAATCACACCTTCAGCACCGCGCTTTCGGTCGTGAACATCCTGAGTGCGACGAGGCTCGAAGGATCGATCGAGCAGTTCAAGCGCATCGCGGCGGGCGACTTCACCATCGGCGCGTCGACGCTCGAAGCGCGCGCGCGGCTCGGCGGAATCTTTGCGCGCCGGACGGGCTCGGCCGATTATCTCGACGCGACCCTACGTGCGATCTCGGCAACGACGCCTGCGGATCTGCAGCGTGTCGCGCGGCGTTATCTCGGGCGGCCCACGATCGCGCTGGTCCTGCCGCGCTCCGGTTAGACTGCGCCTCGCACTCGTCCACGATTACCTGAACCAGCGCGGCGGCGCTGAGCGCGTCTTCGCGCACATCGCGCGCGCGTGGCCCGATGCGCCGGTGTACACGGCGCTGTACGACGAGCGTGCGTGCGGCGATCTCGTGCCGCGAGCGCGCGTCCGTGTCTCGGCGCTCTCGCGCGTTCCCGGAGCGAATCGGTTCTTTCGCTACATGGCGCCGCTCTATCCGCGCGTTTTCGAGCGATTCGATCTGGGCGCGTTTGACACGATCGTCAGCTCGACCACGGCGTGGGCAAAAGGCGTGATCGTTCCGCCGGGGGCCGTGCACGTCTGCTACGTCAATGCCGTCAGCAGGTTCGCGTTCGCCTACGATGCGTATGTAGGCGCGTTCGGCATGCGGCGGATTGCGCGTCCCGCGATCCAGCGACTCGTTGCATGGGACGAGCGCGCCGCGCTCCGGCCCACGGTGCTAGTTGCAAACTCCCGCAACGTCGCCGGTCGCATACGCGAACACTACGGCCGCGAGGCGCTGGTTCTGCACTGTCCGGTCGATGTCGAGCGCTTCACCCCGGGCCGCGGAAGCGGCGAGTACTTCATGATTGCCTCGCGCCTGCTGCCCTACAAGCGTATCGATCGGGCGATCCGCGCCGCGCAGCTCGCACGCGTGCCACTGCTCGTCGCCGGTTCCGGCCCGGCCGAACGTGCGCTCCGGCAGCTCGCGCGCGGGACGACGACGACGATGCTCGGCTACGTCGACGACGTTGCGCTCAATGCGCTGCTCGGCGAAGCGCGTGCTGCGGTTCTCCCCGGCGACGAAGACTTCGGCTTGGTGCCGCTCGAGGCAGCGGCTGCCGGGCGTCCGACGATTGCATTGCGAGCCGGGGGTGCGCTCGAGACCGTCGTCGAGGGCGAGACCGGCGTGTTTTTCGATGAGCCATCCGCCGAGTCTCTCGCCGCCGTCCTGCGCGAATTCGATGCGTCGCGCTTCGACGCGCAACGTTTGCGCGCGCATGCGGAGCGATTCTCGCCTGAAGGGTTCGTCGCTCGGCTGCGCGAGATTGTGGGGAATGCACGCGCGCGAGCTTAGTCGAGCCTCGACCGGGCCCACACGGGATTGGTGGCTGATCGGAGCGGCCGCAACCTTCGCGATCGTTTACCTTGCGTTGGATCTCAACAGGCTCTATGCGCTGCGGTATGGTGCGGATCTCGGCACGTATCTGCAGACGCTCGTGAACCTACAGCATGGCTCGTCGTGGAACTACGGAGAGTGGCGTCCACACCTGCAGGTGCACGACGCATGGAGCCTCTGGATGCTGGTGCCGTTCGTGTGGCTCTTTCCCTCGGCAGAGATGCTGCTCATGATCCAAGTCGTCGCGATTGCGGCGGCGGCGATCGTGCTCGCTGCGTTCGCGCGCGAGATCGGCGTGAGCCGGCACGTCGCGACGTTGCTCGGCATCGCCTTTCTCTTGACTCCGTCGGCGCAAGGGCTCGTCTACGATAACTTCTCCGAAAACGTCTTCGTCCCGCTGCTTGCGTTTGCGGGTGCGCTCTTCGCCATACGCAGGGCGCTGCTGCCGACGCTCGCCGTCGCGCAGCTTCTGCTCGGCTTGAAGGAGGACGAGATTCTTTTCGTCGCATGGTTCGGTGCTGCGTGCGCGCTCTTTTGGGACCGGCGCATGGGGATCGCGCTCGTCGCGCTTGCAGCGCTGAATGCGGCAGGATTCGCTCTCTATGAAACGCTGCACCACGTGCGCCCACACGATCCGGGGTATGTCCTCGTTCCGCACGATTCGCTCGGCGTCGCGTGGCTGCTGCTCTTCCTCGCCATTCCGTTTGCGTTTGCGCCGCTCGTGGTCGGATGGAAGCGTCTGCTCCTGGGGGCACCGCTCGTCGCGGAGATCCTCTTCATGGCGCCGTGGACGTATGAACCGAGTCGCATCGGATCGCACTATACGGGGCCGCTCCTCGCCGCGAGCGCCCTTGCCGCGGCTTTCGGCGTGGCGCGGCGGCCGCAACTCGGTCGGTGGATGGTGCCGCTCGGGATCGTCGCGACGCTCTTCTTCAACGACACGGTGCTGCACGCGGGACGCTGGCCGTATCTCGTCGACTGGAACGCGTACGCGCGCGCGGTCGCGGTGCGGCAAGACGGCAGCGTCCACGTGATCCCGCGCGACCAGGAGGGCGTCTGGGCGGTTGCCGCCTCCAATCGGAAGGTTCGGCTCGAGCAGCTGCCGCGGCCCGGCGCAGTCTTCTGCCCAGCATACAATACCGACGCGCGTCTGTTTTTTGCCGGGCTCGCGCACCCGCCACCGCGCTTGTGCGGAGGCGTCGTCGTTCCTTTGAACGCGCCGACGCCGAAACCGTACTCTTGAAACGCTTTCGCGTTCGGGGCATGCGGGAGGATCGCGGACGTTTTGCCGCGCTTCACGGCGAGCGCGTCTTCGTCTACTGGCCGCACGGTTTGGGCGACTGGGCGCACGTCGCAGCGATCCTTCCGTTGCTCGAGCCCTCGAACGCATACGCGATCGCACGCTTCGGCGACGACTACGCGTGCCTTCTCGACGGCGATGCGTACGTTCGCGTTCTGCACAGCGGCTCGCGCGCGCTCGGCGACGGCTCCGCGTTAGGAGCCCGTCATCTCGGCCTTCAGCAGCGTCGCCTCAACGGCGCGATGCGGGAGCTCGTCGTTCCGGAGCCGCTCGCGGAGCAGCTTGCAGCCTTCGACCCCACGGTCGTGCTCTGGACCGACTATCCCGAAACCGAAGGGCGAACCGCATTTCCCTTTCACACGAAAGCGCGCAACGCGGCGCGTCTGCTGGTAGCGCGCGAGCGGCTTACCGCGTTCGACTTGACGAAGCCGCTGCCGACGACGGTGGATGCCGGCGTCGATCGAGCCCTGCAGCGCGCCGTGGACGAACGATTGAATGCGTTCGCGCCGCCCGGTACGCGGCGATACGTGCTCTCGATTGCCGGATTCAGCGCGGAGCGCAAGAACTGGGATGCAGCTCAGGCGCGCCGGTTCGTGCATCTGCTGCAACGTGACGATGCGCGGGCCCGAGCGGTCGTCATGGGCGACGCTGCTCTCGGTGACAAACGGCGCTGGCCCGGGCGGGAGATCGTCGCGGGCTACCACGAGCTCTTCGGCGATCTCGATGCGCCCTTCGCGCGTGCGTATCTCGCGCTGCTCGCACGGGCCGATGGCGTCGTGGCCGTTCCAGCAGGTCCGTTTCACGTGGCGATGATTTGCCGCGGCATTCCGATCGTCGGATTGTGGGCGGCGCACCTCCCGGAATGGTACGACGAGCCGAATCCCGATGCGATGCATCTCGTCGGCAGCTACGTCGGCGATCGCCACTTCGACAGGCGCCCAGCAACGACGACGTTACCGCCGGCATGGCACCGGAAGACGATGCTGGATTCGCGCGTGATTCCCGCAGAGGCGGTCGTCGCCGCGCTCAAGCTCTCTTAGCCGCCGGCAAGCTTCGGATAGAAGTAGAGCACTGCGGTGCTCACGGCGTTGAAGAGTCCGTGTGAGATCATTGAAGCGTACGCATTGCGCGAGCGATAGTAGACCCAGCAGAGCACCATGCCGCCGAGCGCGAGCAAGACTCCGCTGACGGGATCGGCGCCGCCGCCGGCGACGTGTGCCGCGCCGAAAAGCGCTCCGCTGACGATCGCGCCGAGCCAGAAGCCGCCGTAACGCATTCCGAGATTGAAGAGGAAGATGCGGAAGATCGTCTCCTCGGCGATCGGCTGCAGCACGACGGCGAATGCAACGAAGAAGGCGACGCTTCCGAGATTGTGCCGGAGGTTCTCGAATATGCGCTCCACCAACTGCGGGTGGACTGCGTGGGTGAACGTGTCGAGGAGGCTGGAACCCACGTCGGCGATGAGGATCATGCACGCCGCGCCGGCGATGGCATAGAGGAGCGCGCTTCCATCGACAGGGCGAAATCCCAGTTGTCGCAGCGAGAGGCGCGTCAGGCGCGGCATCGAGGCGACGATCAGCGCAACGACGAGCGCTTCCGCGAGAAGCTGTGCCACGGAGGATGCAACGAAGACCGACGACGTCGTGGTTGCCGGGTTGCGCGTCGCGGCTTGCAGATCCATACCGTGGTGCGCCGCAATGAGCCAGAGGCCAGCGCCGAAACCTACAACGACGAGCGCGACGAGAAAGACGCCGACGACGAGAAGGATGAAACCGAGCGTCCAGCCCGGTGAGAAGCTACCGTTCGGCCAGCGCGTCGGCCAGTTTGGCGAAGTCTCCGAGATCGAGTCGTTCTCCACGTTGCTCCAATGGGATTCCGGCGTCGGCTACAGCTCGTTCTACCCGCCGCCGGTCCAGCCCGAGCGCCAGGACCAAGCTGTTGACGAGCGTCTTGCGGCGGTACGCGAACGCGGCGCGCACGACCTCCCGGAAACGACGGACGTCGCGCGGCCGTACCGCCGGTTCGCGACGGCGTATCAACTGCACGACGGCCGACTCGATCTTCGGCTGCGGAAAGAACGCGCGTGGCTTCAACGTGAACGCACGACGAACCGTCATCGCGTACTGAACGGCAACCGAGAGACTACCGTACGCTGCGGTGCCCGGTGCTGCCGCGAATCGATCGCCGACGTCGCGCTGCACCATCACGGTCATCGACTGCGGTCCGGCCTCCATCTCGACGAGACGCGTGACGAGCGGCGTCGCGATGTTGTACGGGAGATTGCCGGCGACGTGCCACGCGCCATTCCCCGCGAAGGCCGCGTAATCGAACGCCATGGCGTCGGCGCAGAGAATCACAGCGTCGCCGATATCTTCCCGCTGTTGGAGAATCGCGACGAGGTCGCCATCTATTTCGAGCGCGGTAACGCGTGCGGCGGAGGCGACCAGTGCCGCCGTGAGCGTTCCGGTGCCGGCGCCGATCTCCAACACTGGCACGCTCGGCGCGACGGCAAGCGCCGCGATGCGGTGCGCGGCGGAGAGATCGACGAGAAAGTGCTGCCCTAGGCGCTTCTTCGGGCGCAAGCCGTGCGCTGCGAGCAGCGCACGCGGATGCGTGCGCGCAGAGCCGGTTACTTCAATGTGTAGACGGTGACCTCACGGCGGCCGAAGCGTATCGCGTCTGCGTAGGACGCGAAGCCGAGGTCGACGCGGTCGCCGCGAATTGCGCCGCCGGTATCGCCTGCGAGCGCGAAACCGTAGCCCGGAATGTAGAGCCGCGAGCCGAGCGGGATGACGCGCGGATCGACGGCGACGATACCCGGCCCAGCCGGGCGTCCCGTGGCGGTAATGCCGCTGCAACCATAGCAGTGCGGCGTGTACGCGGTGGCGACCATGCGAACCTTGCTGCTTGCGACGAAACCGAACCGAGCGACGGCCGTGCGGCTGAAATCGCCGTATGCGCCGTACCGCCCGAGCCCGTCGTCGATGACGCGCGGCTGCGGTGCCCTTTCGAGATAACTCGTCACGCGCCGCCGAATGGGACCGCCGTCGCGGCGCGTGAACCGCGTCACGGCGACGCGAACCCCATCGCGACCGCGGGAGACGACGTGCGCGTGTCCGGCGCGATCCGAGAGATCGAGCCGATAGAGCGTTCCGTAGGCGATGCGATGTTCGACGCGGCGCTCCCATCGAACGACGTGAACGACGCGCACGATTCCTTGGCGCGGAAGGGCGGCGTCGAGCCCGGGCGTGACGACGTCGTCGGCGCCGAGTGAGATTTGCTGCTCGTCGAGCAGATCCGCAACCGTTTGCGCGGACGAGACGACATGGCGCGCGCGGTGCGCGAACAGGATGGTGACGGGAACCGCCGAGCGATAGACGACGGTGAGCTCGTCAGAGAGAGGGACCTCGGGCGCGGGATAGACGTAGTCGTCGGGCCGCGGCTCGATGCCGCGCTGCGCGAGCAAGGAGGCCACGGTCGGCGCGGTCGTCGTCACGACGCGCGTGCTGCCGTCGATCTGCAGGGTCACGACGTGCGTGGCCGGCGAAGACGCGAGGGCCGCCACCGGGGAGATGACGAGGCTGCCCGCGCCGAAGCCCAGGGCGACGACGGCTGCGGCAAGCACGAGGCTCGGCCGAAGCCTGTTGCGTCGAATCACGCAGCTGATTCCTTCCAGTCCCAGCCTCCGGGCAAGGTCCCGCACATACCCGGAAAAGGGCAAGACGTTACCGCTGAGGCCGTATCGGTTGGGTGTGGGCAACAGAGGCTCGCGACGGTCGCGACCGGTCGCTGGAGGCTCTAGCGACCCCAAGAATGCGTACACTCCTGGGGAGAGGCCCGATGTCCGGGGCACTATAGCACGGGTTCTCGCTGGAAGGACTATGCCAAAAGTCGCTTATTGGAAGGAAAGTCCTACCTTTGCTGAGATGGGCGGGACCCGCGTGCGGTCGGCGGAAAAGGCGTCGAGATGCGCGTCGGGTTCTTCACGGAGGTCGATCGGCCGGTGGTAAACGGCGTCGTGGCCTCGGTTGAGGGTCTAGCTCGTGGTCTGCGCTCCCGAGGCCATGAAGTCTACTGCTTCGCGCCGCGGATGCCGGGCGGCGACGAGGACTCCGAGGTCTTCTTCCGGATGCCCTCGCTGCCGCTGCCGACGCGTACGCCCTACCGGCTGACCGTGCCGCTCGTGGGACGGCGCAGCGTGCGCAGCGTGATCAAGCGGCTCCATCTCGTGCACGTGCATTCGCCGTTCGTGACGGGATGGATGGGATTACGATACGCGCGTCGCTACGGCATGCCCATCGTGTACACGTATCACACGCAGCTGGAGGCGTACACGCACTACGTACCGTTCGATCCGTCCGCAACGCGTTTTGCGACCGAGACGCTCACGCGCACCTTCGGAAACTCCGTCGACGCAGTCGTCGTTCCAACCGATGCAATGCGCAAACGCCTTCGGTCGCTCGGCGTGACGACCCGTATCGCCGTCGTGCCCAGCGGCATCGACGTCGCACATTTCGCGTCCGGACGGCGCGACGAGGCGCTGCGCGCGTCGCTCGGCGCGGCGGACGGTTGTCTCTTGCTCTTCGTCGGACGCTTGGCAAAGGAGAAGAGCCTCGACGTTCTCTTGCGCGGGCTGGCGATCGCGCGTCGCGACGACGTGCATCTTGCGATCGCCGGCGACGGCCCGGCCGCGGACGAGCTGCGCGAGCTCGCTCGGGAACTCGGCCTAACGGCGCGCGTCCGCTTCATGGGAGAAGTGCAGCGCGAGCGGCTACCGGATCTCTACGCGAGCAGCGATGCGTTCGTTTTCCCCAGCACGAGCGAGACCCAGGGCTTGGTGTTGGCCGAAGCGCTCGCGGCTGGTCTCCCGGTCATCGCGGCCGACGCTCCGCAGAACCGGGACGTCCTCGACTCGGGGGCGGAGCTCGTCCCGCCAACGGCCGCCGCCTTCGCAGCAAGCATCGAACGTGCCGTGCCCGCCACAGAAGAGCGACGAGCGGCGGCGCGCGCTGCCGGCGCCCGCTTCTCGCTAGAGACGCAGATCGAGCGAATATTGGATCTCTACAACAGCCTGTCTCCGCCGCTGCGCTTCCCCAGCACCGCGTAGGCGGCCAAAGAAGCTTGACACGAACATATGTTCGGTATAAGCTTGAAGCGGAGAACGAGATGGAGAGAGTGCGTAAAAGGGCTAGCCGGATCGGTTACGCCGTCGGCGGCGATGGCCGGGGCGTGGTCTACGCTCGGATGGGGGATGGGCACGGGCAGGTGCTCCGGGCGCCCTTCCGCCTCGAGCAACGCGCTGTGAGCGGCCGGGAAGCCGGCTTCGCGGCGCTCTGCGCGATCGTTCCGTCCTTGCGCAAGCACGCATCCGAGCTCGATCTCATTCTCGACGATGCTGAGTTGGTTGCCGATCTGACGCTGCACCGCGAGCTTCCGGTCGATCTCATGCTCCCGTACGTTCGGGCTCGATGCGCGCTCAACGCATTCAAAGCGGTTCGTTTGCGCGCCAGCACCGCGCCGAACGATCTGGCAGCACGCGCCCTTGCAGAGGTCTCGATGCGGATCGCCGCGTAGAGCGGCGCACGCTGCCCTACACGCCCATCGCGCCGAACGACCTTCCCGTCGAAACGACGGCGCTTGCGCGCGCGCTCATCGGATACGTTCTCGCGCATGACACGCCGCAGGGCCTCGTGGCCGGACGCATCGTGGAAACCGAGGCATATCCGCCCGGCGACCTCGCGGCGCACCATTACGGCGGCAGGACGCAGCGCAACGCGTCGCTCTTTCTGCCGGCGCACCACGCGTACGTCTATTATATCTACGGCTCGTCGTTCTGCTTCAACCTCTCGAGTGAGGACGGCGGCGTCGGAGGCGGCGTTCTCGTGCGAGCGCTCGAGCCGCTCCTCGGCGCCGAGCTCATGTGCGCGCGCCGCGGATCCGTCGCCGCTCGCGATCTGTGCCGCGGCCCGGGTCGTTTATGCCGCGCGCTTGGGATCGATCGCCGATTCGACGGGATCGCCCTCTTCGGCGAAGCGCCGCTCTGGCTAGCGTCGCCGGATCGGGCGAGGCGCAGCGTTGGCACGTCACGCCGCATCGGCGTAAGCCGCGCCTCAACGCGCTTGCTCCGGTTCTACGAACGGGGAAATCGTTTCGTCAGCGGGCCGCGTTCGCTCTCGCCCGCTTGAATCGGTACGCGAGGCGTGGTATAGTGTGGTCGCGCTCCCTGCCCACGTCGCCGACAACGCATCACTCGATGCGCATCGTCGTTGCACCGATGCGGGCTACTATCGGAGAATCCTGACACTTTGGAACAACGCAACGATAACAATCGCCCGCAAGGTGGCGGAGGTCGCCGTCACCGCTCGCGCCGGCGTCACTTTGGCGGTCAGCCACAGCAGTTCCGCGAGCCGTTTCCACAACCCGAGATGCCGCCGATGCTCACCTCGGCGCAACTGGAAGAGAAGACGAAGAGCGATCTCGTCGAGGTCGCGAAAGAGTTTAACGTCGAGGTGCTCGCGCCGGCCAAGATCAAGAAGGACGAGCTGATAGCGCAGATCCTTGCCGCGCAAGCGGCGCGATCGGGGATCGAAGCCGCAAGCGGAATCCTCGACGTCCTTTCCGAGGGATACGGCTTTCTGCGGCGCGCGGGCTACGTCGTCGGCAACGAGGATATCTACGTCAGCCAGACGCAGGTCCGTCGTTACGAGCTGCGGCGCGGCGACATGATCGAGGGACAGGCGCGTCGTCCCAAGGAGGGCGAGAAGTACTTCGGGTTGGTGCGCGTCGACATCGTCAACGGCACGGATCCGGAGCAGATGCGCGGGCGCAGGCTTTTCGAAAAAGGGACGCCGATCTACCCGAACGAGCACTACCATCTCGAGGTGCGCTCGACGCAGCTCTCAACGCGCATCATCGATCTCTTCTGTCCGATCGGAAAAGGGCAGCGCGCGCTCATCGTTTCGCCGCCGAAAGCCGGTAAGACGACGCTGCTGAAGAACATCGCGAACTCCATTTCGATCAATCACCCGGAGGCGCACATTATCGCGCTGCTCGTCGACGAGCGTCCGGAAGAAGTCACCGACATGCAGCGCACGATCGACGGCGAGGTCGTGGCCTCGACGTTCGACGAGCACCCCGAGAACCACACGGCCGTCGCCGAGCTGGCGATGGAGCGCGCGAAGCGCCTCGTCGAGATGGGCAAGGACGTCGTGATCCTGCTCGACTCCATCACGCGACTCGCTCGCGCGTACAACCAGGTCGTCGCGTCGTCGGGCCGTACGCTCTCCGGCGGACTCGATACCGCCTCGCTCCACAAACCCAAGCGCTTCTTTGGTGCTGCGCGCAAGATCGAGGAGGGCGGCTCGCTCACCATCATCGCTACCGCGCTCATCGAAACCGGATCGAAGATGGACGACGTCATCTTCGAGGAGTTCAAGGGCACCGGCAACATGGAGCTCAACTTGTCGCGCAAGCTGGCGGAGTCGCGGATCTTCCCGGCAATCGATATCAAGAAGTCGGGAACGCGCCACGAGGAGCTGCTGCTCGTCCCCGACGTGATGCAGAAAATCTGGATGCTGCGGCGCGCAACAGCCGTTCTGGACACCGATTCGACCCAGCTCATCCTCAACAAGATGTCGCAGACGCGCACGAACGACGAGTTCCTTCAGACCGTCACCAAGGAAGCGATGTCGATGTCCCGCGGATCCTCGCGCGACGAGGGTAACGGCAAGTACTAAGCGCCTCTTTCGCGCCGCGTGAAGACCCGACTCAATAAGTTTCTGGCGGAAGCGGGAGTCGCGTCGCGGCGCACCGCCGACGCCATCATTGCGGCGGGCAGAGTTCGCGTCAACGGTCACGTGGAGCGCACTCTCGGCTCTACCGTGACGCAGAGCGACCGCATCGAGGTCGACGGGGCGCCGTTAACGCGGCCCGCGGCCAAGACCTACGTGGTGCTGCACAAGCCGGTCGGCGTCGTCACGACGATGCGCGATCCGGAGCGGCGCCGCACCGTTCGCGACCTTATCCCAGGCGGCATTCCGCGGGTCGTCCCGGTCGGCCGCCTCGATTACGACAGCTCCGGGGTGCTGCTGCTGACCGACGACGGCGAGCTCGCCTATCGGCTGACGCATCCTCGCTTCGGGGTGGAGAAGACGTACCACGTCGAGATCGCGGGACCGATTGCCGACGAGGACCTTCGCACGATGCGCGACGGTTTGGCCCTGCCCGCGCTGCATACGCGTCCCTCCCGCGTGCGGGTGCTGGGGACGTCGCATCGACGCTCCTGCGTTGAACTCACATTGCAGGAGGGGAAGAACCGTCAGATACGTCGTATGCTCGATGCCCTCGGATACCGCGTTCTCTCGCTGCAACGGGTTCGTTTTGGTCCCGTTGCGCTTGGGGAACTCCGTCCGGGCAAAGCGCGTTTCTTGAACGCAAAGGAGCTGAAGCTTCTGCGCCGCATCGTAGCCGCCAAAGAAGGTTAGAAGGTTAGAAGGAATACAGGCTTCATGAACCGCTTTTTCGTTACCATCGCAACCGCCGGCGCCGTAGCCGTGGCGCTCTGTGCGGTTCCGGCCGTGGCAGCTCAATGCCGGGGCAACGTCGTCGCTCCGCACCTCGTGGCCATGGGCACGCACGCGACGCCTACGACCGGAAACGGAACGGTCCGCGTGCAGGTGCAGATCAACCCTAACGGCTCTCACAGGGTCACGCGCGTCATTTCGTCCACCAATCACGGCGACGACCAAGCCGCACGCGAAGTGGCCCAAAGCTCGACCTACCGGCCGGCGACGTGCTCGGGCAGTCCCGTCGTGTGGTTCTACGATCCGCTCTTTCACTTCAGCGGTTCGACGGTTTCGCAGGCCGGCGGCGGGGGAGTCGGCGGCGGTAGCTCCGTCGGTCATGTCGAGGCACTCATTCGCTCGGGCCAGTACGACGCGGCAAAGAGCGCCGCGCAATCGGAGTTGGCCGCTCATCCTAACGACAAGGACCTGCTGCAGCTGCTCGGCGTGGCCGATTACTACGCGCACGATTACGCCGGTGCCGCCGACGCGTTCTCGCGTGCGGGGCAAGTGTCGCGGCTCTATGCGACGGTGGCTGCGCAAGCCTACGCCGATGCGGCCGTTCACATGGCCACCCAGGACCCATCGCGGGCGCTCGGCTTCGCGCAGAAGGCGTATCAGATCGACCACAGCACGAACTCGCGTTTCGCACTCGGGGTCGCCCAGCTCGGCGCCAAGCAGTACGCAGACGCCATCACCACGCTGCAAACCGTGCACGCGACGGTTTTCGGGGATCCGCACGCCGACACGCAGACCCGGTACGGCGTAGACCGGTACCTTCTCGAAGCGTACGCCGACACCGGCGACTTGACCGCGGCGCAGCCGGTCGCCGACGAGATGCATCGTCTCGAGCCGTCCAATACCTCACCGCAGCAAGAGATTGCAGCGCTGTACATTACGCAAGGCAACGCTGCGATGACCGCCAAGAACTACGATCAAGCGATCGCGCTGTACGACAAGGCTGCGGCGGCGGGGACGCCCCAGGTCGCCGATATCGCCTACGACCGTGCCGCGAACGCGCTCGCGAACGAGACGCATCCGGACGCAGCGCGTATCAAGGGGTATGCCGACAAGGCGCTGGCAATCGATGCGAACGACCCAATCGCGAACTTCTTCGAAGGGTTCGCGCTCGCCGAGCAGTACTCCACGTCGCACAATACGACTACCAAACAGCAAGCCATCAGCTACCTGACGAAGGCGGACGCGCTGGCGAAAGCCGCCGGTAACCAGTCGCTTGCGCAGAACGTGGAGCGGCTACTCAGCCAGCTGAACGCCGCCCCGGCGGGCATGCCCTAAAGGATACAAGGACTTTGGTCGCCGCGGGCCAAAGCCGCCACCTAGGGAGCGCCTTATCAGCGGAACCAACTTTCCCAATTCGGAGGGGTCGAAAATACGGTGAACTTGTTCAGTGGTTTCATGCAGGTGATGCAAGCGGGCGGCTGGGACATGTGGGTGCTGCTCGGCATGTCCATTATTCTCGTCGCGATCGTCATCGAGCGCGCGGTCTTCTTGGCGGCGCAGCGGACCGACACGCGTAGCCTGCTGCGAGCGATCGGCCAGAAGGTCGCCGCGAACGATCTGCCGGGCGCCATCAAGGTCGCGCAGAGCCGCCGCGGGATGCTTCCGCGCGTGCTCGAGTTCGGCTTGAAGCGCGGGGACAAGAACCGTGCCGACATCACCGACGCGCTCTCGATCGCGCTCATGGAGCACCTGAACGCGCTCGAGCGCAATCTGCCGATCATCGGCACGATTGCGGTCATCGCGCCGTTCGTCGGTCTCGCCGGAACCGTGCTCGGCATCATCCGCGCCTTCCAAGACATCGCGCTCAAGGGCAACTCGTCGCCTGCCGTCGTTGCGGCCGGTGTGTCGATCGCATTGATCACCACGTTTACGGGCCTTGCAATCGCGATCATCGCCGTCGTGCTGTTCAACTACTTCAAGGCGAAGATCAAGAGCTTCAACGGCGAGTTGATCGTCGCCGCGAACCAGCTCGCGGAGATGCTGCACTTCCACAACACCGGTCAGGCGATCCCGACCGATCTCTACCAGCCCTCGCGGAGGTAGCGTCCGGCCGTGAGCCTTCTCTCTGCGCAAGGCGACTCCGAGGTGATGGCCGAGATCAACATCACCCCGTTCACCGATGTCTTGCTCGTGTTGCTGATCATCTTCATGATTCTGGCCGCGCTCTCGGCCCCTCCCGGTTTCGAAAAGCAGCTCGGGAAGAGCAGCAACGCGCCGACGACGCAGAACCAGCAACACCAGAACATTCAAATCATGGTGAACAGCAAAGGCGTGATCTTCGTCGACGGGCAGAAGGCGAACGCGCAGACGGTCTACTCGGTACTGGCCGCGGATATCCGCAAGCGCGGGAAGAAGCACATCGCGCTCATCGCCGACGCGAAAGCGCCGTACGGCATCATCATCCGCATCCTCGACGCCGCGCGCGCAGCCGGAACCGACGACGTCGGTTTCGTAACGTCATAGGAGGCCCGAGAGAGACCGTATGGCACTTTCGACCGCAAACAGCGACGAAGATGTGATGTCGACGATCAACATCACGCCCTTCACGGACGTGCTGTTGGTCTTGCTCATCATCTTCATCATCCTCGCGGCCGTGACCAAGGAGCCGAAGCTTCCCGACGCCTACAACAGGACGCGCGTCGCGCCGTCACAGGTCGTCGTCATCATCAGCGAGCAAGACGCGAAGAACAACGTGGTCGAAATCGGCTCCGACACGGTGAACATCCGCGACGCACACGCGCAGTTCATCTCGCTCGAGAACTCGGTCGGCCACGGCGTGCGCAGCGTCATCATCAAAGCCGACCCTACGACGACCTACGGCATGCTGCTCCAAATCATGGATGCGGCTCAGAGCGCCGGTCTGAACACCTTCGGTCTGGCAAATCACGTTCAGGGCACCGCACCGGGCGCACCGTAAAAAGAGACGATGGCGAACAAAGACGACAGAAGCCGTTACCTTACTACGGGCGAGCGCATCCGGAACTTCACCGGATGGGCGTTCGCGCTGGCGATCTTTCTCGAGTTGATCGCGCTGCCGTTCTATCACAGCTTGAATCAGGCGCAATCCGGGCCGACGGAGAAGCCGTTCACGATCGCTCGGCAGACGATCAAGCCGCCGCCGACGCCGCCGCCGCCCACCCCGACCCCGCCGCCGACGCCGCAGCCGCGGCAGACGCCGCAGCACGTGGTGCACCCGAATCCTCGTCCGCTGTTGGTGCACCCGCCTCCGGTGCATAGCCAAGGCGCGGGCAGCCAGACGCAGACGCATTACACCCCGCCGCCGAACGCGAGCGTGAACGGGAATCCGCAAGGAACGGCAACCGCGTCGCCCGCGGCGGCGCCTCCGGCCTCTTGTCCGAATCCGAACCGCGAAGCCACGGTTATCTCTAAAGCGACCGCGGACTACCCCCAATCGGCGCAGGAGCTCAATCTGGGTGACGTCACGGTCGAGATCAAGGTGACCGTGGGCGCGAGCGGCACGCTGCAGGACGCGACCGTCTACTCGAGCTCGCACAACATGGCGATCGATCAGGCGGCGCTGCGCGCGGCGCGCGAGTCGACGTACGCTCCGAAGCTCGTCAACTGCGTTCCCGCGGTCGGGATCTACCTCTTCGACGTTACGTTCACGATGAACTAGGAGTGTCGGGCTTGCGCCTAAGTCCGACAGGCTCCTAGAGGGGGGTCGCATCACCGCTCGGCGCGCGCGCTGGGTGCTCGTTGCCGCCTTTGCGCTCTCGATTCTCGTCCATGCGATCGTCGCGTTCGTCGTGCATCCTCCCAAGCCGACGCACGCGAGCGAAATCGGAACGAAGCTGACACAAGTGCAACGGATCGTAGCGATTCGCCCGACGCAGCCGCCACGCACGCCGCCGCCGCACGCGAAGCGACGCGCGATCGCAGTGCCGCACCTCGCGCAAGCACGTCCGCGTAGCCACGCCCCCGTTCCCGCGCCGCCGGCAGCGCCGCCCGCGACGCCGGCCGCGGGCGCACGCGTGCGCCCGACGCCCGCGAGCGGATGCGCGGATCGCAATGCACCCGCGGCGCTGATCGCGACCCCTCCGCCACCGCAGATCCCGCCCTCGGTACGCGCGCAAGACGTATCGGGCGTCGCGGCCGTGCGGGTGCAACTGGATACCGACGGTTCGGTGAGAGCCGCGGCATTGGAGCAGAGCACGAGCAGTCCCTCGTTCGACGCGCTCGCCATCGCGATGGCACGCGACGCGCGCTACGCGCCGGCGCGGCGCAACTGCATCGCCGTGGCCTCGAGCTATCTCTTTCGCGTGCAGTTCTCCGCGTGGTAAGCTGAAGAACGATGGGGATCGCACAAGCGCTTTTTCTCGCGCTCCTGCAAGGCGTGAGCGAGCTGTTTCCGGTCTCGAGCCTCGGCCACATCATTCTCGTTCCCGCACTCCTGCAATGGCGCAACATCCATCGGTCCGATCCGTCGTTTCTCGCCTTCGTGGTCGTGCTGCACTTGGGAACCGCACTCGCCCTCGTGCTCTTCTATCGACGCGAGTGGTGGGGCATCGTTCGTGCGCTCGTCCGCAGCGTCATTCGCGGAAAGCTCTCGAGCGAGCGCAACGAGTCCGTCGGATGGCGGCTCGTCGTCGGAACCATCCCCGTCGGCATCATTGGTCTCGTAGCAGAGGACCCCGTGCGTCGTCTCTTCGGCTCAGCACTCGCCGCTGCCGGATTTCTCGTCGTCAACGGGCTGGTAATGTTCGCCGGCGAGTACTTGCGCCGCCGCCAGCAGCGCTCCGAGACTCGATCTCCGCGCGCGATCGAGCACATGACGTACGCGCAGAGCGCCGCGGTCGGCGTCGCGCAGGCATTCGCGCTGCTCCCGGGCATCTCTCGCTCCGGCGCGTCGATCGTCGGCGGGCTGCTCTGCGATCTCGATCACGAAGAAGCCGCACATTTTTCGTTTTTGCTCGCGACGCCCGTAATCGGGGCCGCCGCGCTGCTCGAGATTCCACGGCTCTTCGCTCCGGGCGCCCATCTCGCCGCGATCGAGGCGCTCGAAGGCGCGATTCTTGCCGGTGTGGCCGCCTATCTCTCGGTCGCGTTTCTCACGCGGTACTTCAAACGTAACGATCTCCGCCCGTTCGGCTGGTATTGCGTCGTTTTCGGTTCCATTTGCTTCGTTCTCGCCCGCATAGGAGGTATCTCATGAAAGCTCTCGCACTCGTGCTCGCCCTCGCGTTCTTCATCCTCGGCATCTTGTACGGGATGGGCATCATCAACGTCTTCACCAAGTCCGGCGCGGCGCACGCGCACCACGTTACCCACTTGGTGGTGCTCTGGGTTCTCGCCCTCCTGTGCCTGATCTGGGCGCGCTTTCAGAACGCGGGCTCGACCCGCTAGCGCGACGCGACGATATACACGTCGCCGGAACCGGTCGAGACGCTTTCTATTGAACGGCGCGACGGGCGCAGCGCGTCCGCGGCATCGCGTGCCGCGCGCTGCGTGGTGGCGACGAGGACGTCGCGATACGAATCGGCGCGAGCGACGAGACGCGCGAGCTCGTGCTCGTGCGACGGCGGATCCGGTCTGAAATGCGGGTTGCCTCGCCACCAAGCCTCCCACATCCAGATGCGCGTGTCGTCACGATTCTTCTCGGCCGACGCGTCGAGGACGAGCGCTTCTGCGCGGCACGCGTCGACGACCGTAGCCGGATCGGCGCAACGAACGGTGTTGTGCAGACCGTTCGTCGCGAGCGGTGGCGTCTGCCGAAGATACTGCCAGGCGAGATCGCCGGGAGCGACGTCCTCCATCGCATCGGGCGTCTGCGCTTTCTGCATCCAGTAGCAGAAGACGCGCCAGAGCCCGAGGATCGCGAGCCCGACGTGCGCGTCGCTGCGCAGCGCGCGCACGTTGTCGCGCCAGACGTCGAGATACCGGCACTGCTCTTGGCTGAAAAGCGTCCCTTCCCATGGGGTAAAGTGGTCGAGGGAGTAGACGCGGCCGGGCAGCATCTCGACGATCGAAGCAATGTCTTCGTCGCGTAGGATCACGGAATCGTTGACGGCGATCCCCTCTCCCACCCGAACCGCCCAGTCGAAGACGTCGCCGCCGTGCACTGCGATGCCGTGTCTCTTGAGATAGCCGAGATGCACGGGTACGCCCATCGATGGATCGACGACGCTGCGAATGCCGCGGCTCTCGAGCACCTCGTAGAGCACCGATCCGCGAATCACGACGCTCCGACGGCTCGTGCGACCGTTACCGCGACGAGCTCGAAGAGCGCACCCGGATCGCAGGCTCCCGCGTCGAGCGCCGCGTACGGCAGAACGACAGGCTCGACTGCGCCGCCGCCGTGCAGCGCCCACGCAGCGTAGGCGGCAGCTACAGGCGGCGCCAGCGCGCGGCCGCTCTCGGCGTTGACGCGCTCCAGCGCCTCGTCTTCGCCGGTGCTGCGCAGCACGATCTCCGCCAGAAGAAGAAGCTGAGCGGGGAAGGGGACGGCGTCCCAGCGCAGCTGGTCGGGGAATCCCGTTCCGTCCCAGTGCTCGGCTTGCGCGCGCACGAGCTCGGCGGTCGCCGGCGGGAGCGCGGCAATCTGCGCGCAGCGGCGCGCGGCGAGGACGGGTGCGTCCCCGCCCTGCGCGTTGCCGATTGCGCCTACCGCGTGGAGCGTCGCCGCAAAGGCGAGCGCGTCGCGCGTCCCTGCGTCCACGCCGGCCGCCTCCGCGAAGGCGACGGCGGCGCCGGCCTTGCGTGCAGCAAAGCCGCGAGGATTTCCGCACGCGGCGTCGCCGAGAGCTCCGTACAGCGCGAGGATCGTCGCGACGAGCTCCCGAGGATCACCGCCGGTGTCCTTGAATAGCGGCATCGAGCTCCGAACCGCTTTATCCTATACGATGCCGAAACCCTCACACTTTTCGCGCGACGGCGCCGTCACGATGGTCGACGTCTCCTCGAAGCGAGCGACGCGTCGCGTCGCGCGCGCCGAGGCCGTCGTGTTCATGGGTGCCGCGGCCTTCCGCGCGCTTCGTGAGGCAACGCTCGCAAAAGGCGACGCGCTGACGACGGCGCAGATTGCCGGTATCGCGGCGGCGAAACGCACGGACGAGCTGATTCCACTCGCGCACGCCCTGCCGCTCGGCAGCATCGACGTGCGTTTCGAGTGGAAGCCGCCCAATCGCTTGCGCATCGAAGCCGAAGCGCGAACGAACGCTCGCACGGGGGTGGAGCTCGAGGCACTCGTCGCCGCCACCGTTGCGGCGCTCACGATTTACGACATGACCAAAGCACTCGACAAGGGCATTGCGATCGAGCGCGTCGCGTTGCTGGAGAAGCGCGGCGGAAAGAGCGGAACGTGGCGCAGACGCTGAACGGGCGCTTCACCGCGGCGTTGATCGTCCTCTCCGACCGCGCGGCCGACGGCACGAGGCCGGATGCGTGCCTTCCCGTGATGCGCGAACGATTGGGAGCCGGCTACGAGATCGTGCGAGAGTTGATCCTTCCCGACGATATGAGCCGGTTGCAGGCCGAGCTCATCGATCTCGCCGACACCTCGTCGGCAGCGCTGGTTCTGACGAGCGGGGGCACCGGCTTGAGTCCGCGCGATAGAACGCCGCAAGCCACGCTTGCAGTAATCGACTACGAGGTTCCCGGTATCGGCGAAGCGATTCGCGCGGCATCTCTCGTGCACGTCCGTACGGCGATGCTCTCGAGAGCCATCGCGGGCGTACGCCACCGTACGCTGATCGTGAACCTTCCCGGCAGTCCGAAGGCGGTCGCCGAGTCGATCGCGGTCATTGCGTCCGTGCTCCCGCACGCGCTCGAGCTGCTCGCCCAATGACGTATGAAGAGGCAGAGCGCTACCTCATCGGGCTGATCGACGAGGCGCAGTCGCGCCATCGGGGGCTCGGTCTCGATCGCATCCGCGCGCTGCTTCGGGCCCTCGGCGATCCCCAAGACGCGTACAAGACGGTTCACGTCGGCGGAACGAGTGGCAAAGGGTCGACGGCGACGATGATTGCCGCCGCTCTCACCGCGTCGGGCTTGCGCAGCGGTCTGCACGTGAAACCGCATCTTCATGCGTTGACGGAGCGCGCCTCGATCGACGGCGTCGCGGTCTCACGAGAGCGCTTCGCGCAACTGCTCGACGAGATGATGCCGGCGCTCGACAAGACGAACGACGAGCACGGACGGCCGACGTACTACGAGACGCTCCTGGCGCTCGCGTTCACCTACTTCGCGCGCGAAGGAGTCGATGTCGCGGTGATCGAGGTGGGAATCGGGGGCCGGCTGGACGGAACCAACGTGCTCCTTCCCGAGGTCTCGGTCATCACGTCGGTCGGGTACGATCATACCGATGTCCTCGGCGACACGATCGAAGCCATCGCCGCCGAAAAGGCCGGCATCGCAAAAGCCGACGTGCCGCTGGTGCTCGGCGTCGAACGGCCGGAGGCACTCAACGTGATCGAAGCGCACGCTGAGGCTATCGGCGCCCCGGTACGACGGGTGGTTGACGTCACGGAGGTCACGCCGTACGGCGGCGACGATCGGCGGTTCATCGTGCGCACGGCGAGCGCGCGATACGAGATCGCGCTGCCGGTCCTTGGGGCGTTTCAACGGCGTAACGCGCGCACGGCGATTGCCGCGCTCGAAGCCTTACCGCCCGGGCTGCGTCCCGCGCCCGAAGCGGTTGAGCGCGGTCTCGGGAGCGTCGTCATTCCGGCGCGCATGGAGATTCTCTCGGGCGAGCCGGCGATCGTCCTCGACATCGCGCACAACGCGGAGAAGGCCCAGCATCTCGCCGAAGCGCTGCGGGAGCACTTTCCCGAGCGTAGATTGCGTGCGCTCGTCGCCATCGGACAGGGCAAGGACGCGCATGCGATCCTCGAAGCGCTGGCGCCGCTCGTGAGCTCCTTCGTCGTGACGTCATTTCGCGCGGCGGGGCGCAAATCGCTCGCTCCGCAACGGCTCGCGCAGCTCGCGCAGCAGTTCGGCGTTCCGGTCGCTGCGATCGATCGGCCGGCGGACGCCTTCGCGCTCGCGCTGGAGCGCTGCGCTGCGGACGACGTGCTCGTCGTCACCGGCTCGACCTTCGTCGTCGCTGCCGTTCGTCAGATCGCGCTCGAGCGCGGCACTGCGGTTCGTGGCTGAACGCCTTCTCGCGTGGGGCGAGCGCACGTACGTCATGGGCATCGTCAACGTTACGCCGGATTCGTTTTCAGGGGACGGCAGCACCGCGCTCGAGGGCGCGGTTGCGACGGCACGGCGGCACGTCGACGAGGGTGCCGATGCGCTCGACGTCGGCGGCGAATCGACGCGCCCGGGACACGTCCCCGTCGATGCAGCGACCGAAACGGCTCGCGTGCTTCCCGTTCTGCGCGCGCTGCGCGAGCGATTCCCGCGCGTCATTCTTTCGATCGACACCTGGAAGCCCGCCGTTGCGAGGGCGGCGGTCGAGGCGGGAGCCGACGTGCTCAACTGCGTGCGGCGCGCGCCGGACGAGCTGCTCGAGATCGCAGCCGAAGCCGGCCTCGGATTCGTTGCAATGCACAACCAAGAGACGGCGCAGTACGAGGGGGACGTCGTGGACGCCGTCGTACGCGTGCTCGAGGAGTGCGGGAGGCGTGGCGTGGAGCGAGGCATTCCTCGCGAGCGCATGATGCTCGATCCCGGCATCGGGTTTGGCAAGACCGCGGAGCAGAATCTGCGCGTTCTGCGACGGCTCGACCGCGTCGTCGCGCTCGGGTTTCCGACTTTGCTGGGCGCGTCGAGAAAGTCGACGCTTGGAAAGCTGACCGGGCGCACGGCGGGCGATCTCGTCGCTGCAACGGCTGCGACGAGCACCCTCGCGGCGGCAGCCGGAATCGACATCGTCCGCGTGCACGACGTCGCACAGACGCGTGACGCCGTGCAGGTGGCGGACGCAATCTATCGCGGATGGAGGCCCGTAGGATGGACGCAATAGCACTGCGCGGCATTCGCGTTCGGGCGCGCCACGGCGCCGACCCCGGCGAGCGCGAGCGCGAGCAAACGTTCGAAATCGACGTCGTCGCGGAGATCGCTCTCGGCGCGGCGGCTGCCTCGGACGACGTCGGCGACACGCTCCACTACGGACGGCTCTATCGCAGCATCGTCGAGGTCGTGCGCGCGCGTTCGCACGCGCTGCTCGAGCGCGTGGCGGCCGACGTTCTCGACGCCGTCTTCGCCGATGCGCGCGTCGCGCGGGCATCGGTAACGATCGCGAAGCCGGAGCTGCTCGACGGAGCGACGCCCTCGATAACGCTGAAGCGCGAGAATCCGCGCTACGTCGGGCAGTGAGCCGGATCGCGTACGTCGGCCTGGGATCGAACGTCGGCGACGCAGCCGGAAACGTGCGGCGCGCGATTCGCGCGCTCGGTGAAGCGGGGCGCGTGCGTCGCGTCTCGTCGCTGCATCGGACGCCGCCGTGGGGACGCAGCGCGCAGGCGTCGTTCGTCAACGCAGCCGTGCAGCTCGAAACGATGCTGGGGCCGCGCGCCTTGCTCCACGCGTTGCAGAGGATCGAGCGGCGCTTGGGCCGGCGCACGAGCTATCGCTGGGGACCGCGTGTCATCGATCTCGATTTGCTGCTGTACGACGACGTGCACGTCGACGAACCCGGGCTGCGCGTCCCGCACCCGCGTCTTCGCGAGCGGCCGTTCGTCATGGTGCCGCTTGCGGAGGTAGGGGCTTTCCCCCGCGGACGCGGAATGCCGAGAGCATGACCGGCTCCGAGGAGATTCCGGCGCGCGTGCGCCGCTTGGCCGAGTTTCTCGTCGCAAACGATCTGCAGTCGGTTCGCATCGAGCGCGAGAACGAGCACTTCGAGGTGCGACGGGCGGTCGCGCAACGTGGGCTCGTGCTGCCGGTGCCCGAGGCGAAGCCGGTGGTCACCGCGCGTGTCGATCAGATTGCAGCGGATCGCGTCGGTATTTTTCACCTTTCGCGTCCCGCCCCGTTCGTCGGTGAAGTGCTCGACGGCGATCGCGAGCTCGGCTATGTCGAACAGCTGGGCATTCGCAACCCGATTCGCAGCCGCGGTGCTGGCCGCATCGCCTCCATTTTGCAAGGCGACGGTGACCTCGTGGATTACGGTCGCCCGCTCTTCGAGCTCGAGCGAGCCTAAAAGGCGATGTTCTCCAAGGTTCTCATCGCCAACCGTGGCGAGATCGCGGTGCGCATCAACCGCGCCTGTCACGATCTCGGCGTGCAAACGGTGGCGATCTACTCGCAAGCCGACAAGGATTCCATGCACGTGCGCGAGGCGGATGAAGCGTATTGCGTCGGCCCGGGGCCCGTGCCTCGCTCGTATCTGGATATCGCGAACATCGTTTCGACGGCACTGGCTTCTGGATGCGAAGCCGTGCACCCGGGATACGGATTTCTCGCGGAGAATGCGCGCTTTGCGGAGATCCTCTCCGACCACGGCCTCGCGTTCGTCGGGCCGAAGCCGTCCGTGATCGCGGCGATGGGAGATAAAGCCACCGCGAAGCGCATCATGAAGGAGGCAGGCGTCGCCACGACGCCGGGCTCGGACATTCTCGAATCCGCGCAGAAGGCGCGCGACGCCGCCAAGCGCATCGGGTACCCGGTGCTGCTCAAAGCCACGGCGGGCGGCGGCGGCAAGGGCATGCGCGTCGTGGAGCGGCCGGAGGACCTCGAGCGCGCGTTTGCCAGCGCTACGGCGGAAGCCGAAGCGAGCTTCAAAGACGGGCGCGTCTACATGGAAAAGCTCCTGATACGCCCGCGGCACGTCGAGGTACAAGTGCTCGCAGACGACTTCGGCACCGTGCTCCACCTCGGCGAGCGCGATTGCTCGCTGCAGAAACCGTCGCATCAAAAGCTCGTTGAGGAGGCTCCTGCGCCGAACCTCCAGCCGAAGCTGCGTTCGGCACTCCACGAGATGGCAGTGCGCGCCTGCCGCAGCGTCGGCTACACGAATGCGGGAACGCTCGAGTTTCTCGTCGCGGGCGACCACGCGTATTTCATGGAGATGAACACGCGCATTCAAGTCGAGCACCCCGTAACGGAGATGGTGTACGGCGTCGACCTCGTCAAGGAGCAGATACGCATCGCCTCCGGCGAGCGTCTCGGGTACGACCAGAAGGACCTGCAGCCTCGTGGGCACGCGATCGAGTGCCGGATCAACGCGGAGGACGCGCGCAACGGTTTCGTGCCGGAAGCTGGCACGCTCTCGCGAGTCGTCTTTCCAGACGGTCCCGGGATCCGCGTCGACACGCACGTGTACGGCGGCTCGGTCGTGCCGCCGTACTACGATTCGCTGCTTGCGAAGATCGTCGCGCACGGCGAGACGCGCGATGCGGCGATCGCGCGAATGGAGAGCGCCCTGCGCGAAACGGAGATCGCCGGCGTCCACACGACCGTGGACGTCTGTTTGGAGATTCTCGCCACGGCCGAGTTTCGCCACGGGCGTTACGACGTCGGCACGCTTCCCAAACTCGCCTCCGGTACCGTTGCGCTCCGAGAGGCTCACGGGTGATATGTCCGCGCGTCGGTTCTGGCGCGAGCAGGCGCTCCAGGCGCTCTACGCCGTGACGATCGGCGCGCGCGACCCGTCCGAGGCGATCGAGGAGATCCTCGGCTCGCGGGCGAGCGCAACGCATCGCACCTTCGTTCGCGAACTCGTGCTCGGAACTCTCGAGTGGACTGCGCAGTCGGACGCGGCAATCGCGCCGCGCTTGGAAGCCTGGACGATCGAACGGCTGCCGGCGGTCGACCGCTGCATCCTGCGCATGGCCGCGTTCGAGCTGCGCGAACGGAGCGACGTTCCGGCCGCGGTCGCGATCAACGAGGCCGTCGAGCTTGCGAAGAAGTTTTCAACGGAGGATTCCGGGCGCTTCGTCAATGGCGTCCTGAGCTCGATCGCGCGGTCGCATGAACGCGCTTGAATCGATCCTCTCGCGGCTGAACGATGCTGCGCTACGCGCCGTCGCCTACGTCGGCCACCTCGGCCGCCGGCGCATCGTGCGCGGGCTGCTCGTCACGCTTCTCTTGATCGTGCTCTTCTGCGCGGGCCTGGTCGCAGGCATCGTCGCGTCGTATTCGCGCAATCTTCCCGACATCAGCCGCATGGCCGATTACCAGCCGGCGCGTTCCACGCGCATTTTCGCGCGCGACGGTACGCTGCTCGCAAGCGTCTACAAAGAGAATCGCGTCTGGGTACCGATCGCGCGCATCCCGCGCATCGTACGCGAAGCGTTCGTGGCGAACGAAGACCACAACTTCTACTATCATCACGGCGTCGACTTCGCCGGCATCATTCGTGCGGCGTTAGCGGACCTCACGCACCAACAGATCGAGCAGGGAGCATCGACGATCACGCAGCAGCTCGCGCGCGGGCTCTTTCTCTCCGACAAGGTTTCGATTTCGCGCAAGATCCAAGAAGCGCTGCTCGCCATGGAGATCGAGCGCTACTACACGAAAAACGAGATCCTGGAGCGGTACCTCAACCTGATCTACCTCGGCGCCGATGCGTACGGCGTCGACGCGGCCTCGCACACGTACTTCGGCAAGAGCGTGGGGAAGCTGACGCTCGGGCAAGCCGCGATGCTCGCAGGGCTTCCCGCGGCGCCGTCCGATTACTCGCCGTTCGTCAGCATCAGGCTCGCGCGCGACCGGCAGCAGCACGTGCTGCTGCGCATGGTGGACAGTGGATACATCACGCAGGCGCAAGCGAGCGCCGCGTATGCAGCGCCGCTGGGCCTCGTGCCTGTGCGTCCGACGGGCCTGCAAGGCTACGCATATCCGTATTTCACGACCTACGCCCTCGCGCAGCTGAACCAAATCTTCGGCGCGAACGTCGTCAAAGAGGCGGGACTCCAGGTAACGACGACGCTCGATCCACGGCTCCAGCAGCTCGCACAAGACGCGGTCGATTGGGGGATTCGTCAAGGCCGTGCCGAGGGGATTGGCGCGCACGAAGGAGCGCTCGTGGCCATCCGGCCGTCAACCGGGGAAATTCTTGCAATGGTGGGCGGCACGCACTTCTCGCTCGACAACCAATTCAATCGCGCGTGGCAGGCGCACAGGCAGCCCGGCTCGTCGTTCAAAGCGTATCTGTACACCGCCGCGATCGACGAAGGCATTACGGCATCGTCGACGATGGACGACACGCCCGTCTCGTATCCCATGGGTGACGGAACGTCCTGGTCGCCGCACGACGACGACAACAGCTACATGGGTGCGATCACGCTGCGGACCGCATTGGCGCTCTCGCGCAACGTCGTCGCCGTAAAGCTCGCGGACCGCATCGGTCTCGACCGCGTAATCCAGTACGCGCACCGCATGGGCGTCACGTCACCGCTGGAGGCGAACTTGTCGCTCGCTCTCGGAAGCTCGGGTATTACGGTGCTCGATCAGGCGACCGGCTACGCGACGCTCGCGAATCAGGGCGTGCACGAGACGCCGACGGCCTTCCGCACGGTACGCGATTCGCTCGGCAACATCGTGCTCGACGATCGCTCGCCACAGGCCAACGAAGCGGTGAGTGCCGGGACCGCCTATATCGTTACGTCCATGCTTGAAGACGTGATCAAACGCGGCACGGGGTACCCCAATGCGGTGATCGGGCGCCCGGCTGCCGGGAAGACGGGCACGACGTCGTCGTTTCGCGACGCGTGGTTCGTCGGTTACACGCCCGATCTCGCCGTGGCGGTCTGGATCGGCAACGACGACTACTCGCGCATGAACGAGTCGTACGGGGGCGATATTCCCGCCCGAATTTGGGCGCGCTTCATGAAGGCGGCGCTCGCGCACGTGCCGCCCCACGATTTCGACTTTCCCGGTGACGAGGTCGTACGCGTGGCATCGTGCGGCGGCGTAACGGACGTCTACCTCATCGGCACGCAGCCGACCCAAAACTGCTCGCGCCCGCTCCCGCCGCCGACGCCGGTGGCAGCGCAAGGCGCGCTTCCGAGCGCGACGCCGTGAGCGCGCAGCAATCCTCGGAGCCGCGCGTCTACTCCGTCAAAGATTTCACCGCGCGCCTTTCGCGCCTGTTTGCCGCGCACAAGACCCTATCGAACATCGCAGTTCAAGGCGAGGTCTCCGACGTGCATCCGTTCGGCAACGGCCATCTTGGTTTTCGCCTGAAGGAGGAGCAAGCGATACTCGAGTGCATCGCGTGGTCGGACAAGCGCCGCGAGCTGCCGGAGCTCAAGAACGGAATGGCGGTGATCGCGAGCGGCAGCATCGGCGTGCGCCAGGATCGCGGCTGCTATCAACTCGTCGTCGAGCATCTCGAGCCGACCGGCCTCGGCGCGCTCTTCCTCCTCTACGAGCGGCTGAAGGAGACGTTTCGTATCGAGGGCATCTTCGCGCAAGAGCGCAAGCGGGCCGTGCCGGAGCTGCCGCGCCGGGTCGCGCTCGTCTCGGCTCGCGGAAAGGCCATGGACGACTTCGTCGGCACGCTCGCCCGCCGCACGCCGTTCGTCGACGTCACCTTCGTCGAGACGCAGGTGCAAGGACTGGGCGCCGAGATCGAGATTGCAGCGGCGATCGATAACGCCTCTCGCCTCGACGTCGACGTCATCGTGCTCACGCGCGGCGGTGGGTCGTACGAAGATCTCTTTCCTTTCAACCTCGAGCCCGTGATTCGTGCGATCGTGCGCGCTCGTCATCCGGTCCTCACGGCCATCGGACACTCCGGTGACCGTCATCTCGCCGACGACGCGGCGGACCGCAGCTTTGGCACGCCGTCGCTCGTTGCCGAGCACATCGCGCAAGGATGGGTGCTCGCGCAGCGGCGCGTGCGCGAGGCCGAGCGCGCATTGAATCGTGCCGTACAGAGCATCGTGCTCCAAGCCGCGCGTCGCGCCGAGGACGTCACGACGCGTTTGCGATATGCCGGCGAGCGAGTCATCGCCGGGCGTCGCCGAGAGCTTTCGGCGCTCGAGATGCAGCTCGACCGCCGCAGTCCACGCGAGATCGTCACGGCCCGGCGCGTGCGGTTACTCACCCTGAGCGGCCGCATCGAGACGAATGCCGTGCGCTTTGTGAACGCAGCGGAGCGCGCTCTCGAGCGCGCCGGAGCGCGCCTCGACCGTCTGGATCCGCTGGCTCCATTGGCCCGTGGATACGCGATCGTCACGCATGGCGGCAAGGCCGTGCGCGACGCATCGCTCTTGCAACCCGGTGAGAAGATAGACGCACGCTTCGAGCACGGAAGTGCGAGCGCTCGCGTAGAACGGGTGGTGCGTGATGAGTGAGCCGCTGCAATCGTTCGAGCAGAAGCTCGCGCGCGTCGAGCAGATCGTCAAGGAGCTCGAAGGAGTCAATACCGATCTCGCCCGGGCGACGCTGCTCTTCAAAGAGGGCAAGACGCTGGTGCGCGAGTGCGACGCGCTGCTCAAGAGCGCCGAATCGCAGATCAAAGACGTTGACCGAGCGCTGGACGACCGCGGCTCGCCGGCCGCGCCCGAAGACCGGGACGAGCTGCCGTTCTAGCGAAACGCGAAGAGCGCGACGGCTACGGTAACGCCGATTGCCGCGACGACGATGCCGCCGAATCCCGCCGCCCATGCCGGCATCGGCGACGCTTGGCGCGTGTCCAGCGCGTGCTTTGTCGCAATGTATCGTGCGGTACCGTAGAGGCCGACGATGATGCCGATCGCGGCCATGCCAGTCCCAAAGAGCGTCGAGGTGTGCGTGTCGGCTAAGTGTACGTGCGCGACGATCGATATTTCCCTGGCGAAGAGCGCGAAGCGCGCGACGACGAACCCGAAAGCGATGAACGCGAGCGCCGTGCGCAGGTATGCGAGGTACGTGCGCTCGTTGGCGAGATCGTCTCGGCTGCGGTTCTCCATCGTGGGGCGCCTTCGCAGGCGGCCGCGGCGCTCCTGTGCGGCTCGATAGCGTCGTTGCGGGGTTCGCCGGCGTGACGCGTTCGCAGGCGCGCGCGCTCATCATGGAGGGGCGCGTCCGCGTCGACGGCGTGATGGCGACGAAAGCTGGGCAGAGCGTGCCGGAAGGCGCGGCGGTCGCCGTCGAGCCGGCGCGGCGCTTCGTCGGCCGCGGCGGCGAGAAGCTCGAAGCCGCGCTCGCTGCATTCGCAATCGACGTGGCCGGCGTCGACGCGCTCGACGTCGGCGCGTCGACGGGCGGCTTCACGGACTGTCTCCTGCAACGCGGGGCGGCGCGCGTCACCGCGCTCGACGTGGGCTACGGCCAGCTCGATTGGAAGCTACGCAACGACCCGCGCGTGCGTGTCATCGAGCGCACGAATTTTCGCCTTCTCGGTGACGACGCGTTTCCGGGCGGCTTCGATCTCGTCACGATCGACGCATCGTTCATCTCGTTGCGGACCATCCTCGCGCGCGCGGTCGCCTATCTGAGGCCGCGGGGCGCGATCGTCGCGCTGGCCAAGCCGCAGTTCGAAGCGGGGCGGGAGCGCGTCAAGCGCGGCGTCGTGCGCGACGCTGCGGTGCATCGTCAGGTGCTCGAGGACGTCGTCGAGGCGGCACGCGGTCTCGAGCTCGTCTGCGATGGCGTCGTTGCCTCGCCCCTGCGCGGGCCGGCCGGGAACCGCGAGTTCTTCCTCGCGCTGCGGCGCGAGGGCGACGCGATCGACGGGGAACGAATCGCCGAGGTCACCGCCGAAGGAGAGGCGACATGACGACGCTCGCGGTCGCGCAGGGTACGGTTGCGCTGTACGTGGACCATCGCCGCGAAGAGGCGCGTGCGATCGCCGCACGGGTGGCGGACGCTTTTCGATCGCGCGGGTACGGCGTCGTGCAGCTGCCCGGGAAATCTACGGACGAATGCCTGATCGTCACGGTCGGCGGCGACGGAACGCTGCTCAGGGCCGCGCGCCTCGCCGTCGAGCGGGACGTGCCGATCATCGGCATCAACACGGGTCACCTCGGCTTCCTCACCGAGTTCGACGAGGACGATGCCCGCATCGACCGTCTTCCGGAGTTTCTCGCGAATGGTTTGCATATCGAGCCCCGCCTCGCGCTCGTTGCCGAGTACTCCGGATCCACCCACTTCGCATTGAACGACGTCGTCGTGCGCAAGGGCGGCGTACCGCGCATCGTTGCATTCTCGTTGCGCCTCGACGACGAAGAGGCAGCGCAGGTGCCGGCCGACGGGGTGTGCATCGCGACGCCGACCGGCTCGACGGCATACTTCCTCTCCGCGGGCGGCTCGATCATCTCGCCGCGCGTCGACGCGTTCGGCATCGTTCCGCTCTTGCCGCACACGCTGTTCTCGCGGCCGATCATCGTCCCGGCCGCGTCGCGAATCGAAATTCGGTGCGACGTCGAGCCCGCGCATGCCCACCTTGAGTGCGACGGCGCTACCGTTGCGGACGTCGAGCCGGGCGAGACCGTCGTCGTGCGCAGACACCCCAAGCCCGTGCTCTTCGCGCGCACGGCGCCGCTGCGTTTCTTCGAGCGATTGGAAGAGAAGTTGCGGTGGGGCGTCTCCATCAAAGACCGCTTGCGCTGACGTGCTGAAACGGCTGAGCATCGAGAACTACGGCCTGATCGAGCGAGCCGTCGTCGCATTTTCGGATGGCGCGACGATGTTTACGGGGGAGACGGGATCGGGAAAGACGATGCTCGTCGGGGCACTCTCGTTCGCGCTCGGCGCGCGCGCGGACGTTGCGATGCTGCGCGCGGGCGCGGCGAAGGCGACGGTCGAGTTGACGTTCGAGCCGGACGCCGCGCTCGCGCGCAGGCTCAACGACGACGGCTTCCCCGTGGACGAGGGTGAGGAGGCGGCGGTTTTCCGCGAGCTGACGGCCGCAGGGAAATCGAGCGTGCGCTTGTGCGGGCGTTCGGCGACGGCGAGCTACGTTCGCGAGCTTGCGCCGGCGATTGCCGAAGTCGTCGGACAGCACGAAGCGCAGCGATTGCTCGCGTCGGCGTATCATCTGGAGATGCTCGATCGATTCGCCGGGGACGAGGCGCTCGCGGAGCGCGCGAAGGCGGCGAAGGCATACGATCGTGCGTCGGAGCTGCAGGCGCAGCTCGACGCGGTGCGCGCACGCGAGGATCGCGCCGTCGCGGACGTCGACGAGGCGCGGATCGCGCTGGACGACATCGAGGCGGCGGCACCGGAGATCGGGGAGGACGAGCGCCTGGAGTCGCGGCGGCACTATTTGGATAACGTCGGGCGCGTTGCCGCGGCGTTGCGCGGTGCGCACGACGCGCTCGCCGGCGACGAGCAGAGCGCGGTGGCCGCCTTCGGCTCCGCGGGGGCGGCGCTCGCTCCCGTGCGCGGGGTGGCGTCGGCGTTGGACGCGCTCGTGGGGCAGCTCGCGGTCCTGCAGAGCGAGGCCAACGATCTCGCCGCGACGGTCGCGCGCGAGCTGGACGCCGCCGAGTACGATCCGGCGGAGCTGGAGCGAACCAACGCGCGACTCGACGTGCTCGACAAGCTCAAGCGCAAGTACGGGGGAACGCTCGCGGCGGTCGCGGAGCGCGCGCGGGAGGCGCAGCGTATCGTCGACGATCACGAACGAAAGGACGAGCGTGCCGCCGAGATGGCGACGGCGCTCGCCGCCGCCGAACGCGAGCTCGAAGCGACGGCGGGGCGTCTCGGCGTGTTGCGGCGCGTGGCGGCGAAGCGGCTTGCGCAAGGCGTGCGGCGGGAGTTCCCGGATCTCGCCCTCGCGTCGGGAACGTTCGACGTCGTCGTCGAGCGGCTCGATACGATCGGGCCCAACGGCGCGGAGCGCGTCGAGTTTGCGTTTTCGGCAAACGCCGGCGAAGGTACGCGGCCGCTCGCCAAGATCGTCTCCGGCGGCGAGCTCTCGCGCGTTCTGCTCGCGCTCGTCGTCGCGCTCGCGCAAGCGCGCGAGCGCACGGCACTGGTCTTCGACGAGATCGATGCGGGGATCGGCGGTGCCACCGCCGTGGCGGTCGGCGCGCGCATCGGGCGATTGGCAAAGAGCGGACAGGTGATCTGCATCACGCACCTGGCACAACTCGCTACGTGGGCGTCGCGGCATTACGTGCTCGAGAAGCACGAGCGCCGCGGAACGACGACGATCGGCGTACGCGAAGTGGCGAGCGCGCAGGAGCGCACGAACGAGATCGCGCGCATGCTCTCGGGCGAGTCGCACGACACTGCGCTCAAGCACGCGCGCGAACTTCTCGCACGAGCGCGATGATCGTCGCAGCGCTTACCGTCGACGCGATCTTCTCGGCGCATCCCGCCGCCGGCATTCCACCCGCCGGATGTACATGGTCGCCGGACGGTACGCGGCTCGTGCATACGCTTCCCTCACCTGGCGCCGTCTCGAACCCGCCTGTTCCGCCGAAAACTTCGGGCCCGATCCGGGCACCGCGAGTTTTTTCGCAACCTGCTAGGGGATTTGGTGGATCTTGAGCAGGTTCGTTCGGCCGGAGCCGACTGGCATGCCGGTGGTGAAGGCAATGAGGTCACCGCTGTGCACGTAGCCTTCGGAGACCATGCGGTGCTCGGTGATGGAGAGCAGTGCGTCGAACGTGTCGTACGGCTCGATCAAGAGCGACTGCGTTCCCCATACGAGCGCGAGCCGGCGCGCGACGTGCTCGTTCGGCGTTAGCGCAACGATGCGAGCGCGTGGCCGAAACGCCGCGATGTGGTGCGCGGTATGCCCCGTCGTCGTCCCCGTGACGACGAACGGCATCTCCAGCTCGTCGCTCGCGCGCGTCGCAGCTTCCGCGATGGAGCGTGCGATCGAGCGTTCGAGCCCCTCGAGGGAGCGCCGGTGCAGCGCGGCGTGCGGGTAACTGCGTTCGACCTCTTCGGCGATCTCGGTCATCGTTCGAACCGCTTCGGTCGGGTACGCACCGATCGCCGTTTCGCCGGAGAGCATGAGCGCGTCGGTGCCGTCGAGAATTGCATTTGCGACGTCCGCGGCCTCGGCGCGTGTCGGGCGCGAGGAGGCGATCATCGACTCCAGCATCTGCGTGGCGGTGATGACGGGCTTGCCGGCGCGATTGCAACGGGCGATCAGGTTTTTTTGGATCATCGGCACGGCCTGCAGCGGCATTTCGATTCCGAGATCGCCGCGCGCTACCATAATGCCGTCGGCCTCCGCGACGATCGCCTCGATATCGTCGAGCGCCTCGTGTTTCTCGATCTTCGCAAGGACGGGAACGTCCTTGTCGCGCTCGCGGATGAAGGCTTTGACCGCGCGCACGTCCTCCACGCTGCGCACGAAGGAGACCGCGACGTAGTCGACGTCGTGCTCGAGCCCGAAGGCGAGATATTCGAGGTCGCGCTGCGTCGGTGCACGCAAGTTGAGCGAACCGTCGGGATAGTTGATGCCCTGCACGGGCCGCAGGTCGCCGCCGAACTCTACGGTCGTGAGGATCTCCGTTGCCGTCTTGTCGACGATGCGCAACGTGATCTGCCCGTCCTGAAGATAAATGCGCTTGCCGATCGTGACGTCCATCGGAAGCTCCGGATAGGAGACCGAGACGTGCTCCGCCGTACCGAGGATGCTCTGCGTCGTTAGCGTGAGCTTCGCTCCGCGCGTCAGTCGAACGGAGGGCACGTCGCCGGCGAGCGGCCCGGTACGGATCTTCGGACCCGGGAGGTCTTGCACGATCGCCACGTACACGCCGAGCTCCGCAGCGATGCGCCGCGCCGTCGCAATCACCGATGCGTGTTCCGGCGGCATGCCGTGCGAGAAGTTCAGGCGAAAGACGTTCACGCCGGACTGCACGAGGGAACGCATGACGTCGGCGTCACGCGACGCAGGGCCGACCGTTGCTATGATCTTGGTGCGTTTTTGCGTCAGACTCTTCATACGTTGCATGTTCTATCAGCGTCCTTCGACAAGCTCAGGATGACACCTTAGGGCTCGCGATATGCCGTAGAATCTTTTGCGAGCGCGCGCGTCGACGTTGTCGGATGCGGATTCTGCGCCGGGTCGAAGCGCGAAGGATGACAAGAAGGGTCTCCCGCGAACGAAGGGTTGGATGTATCGGCGCGATCCGAACGACGAGCGCCGCGACGAGCGACTTGCTGGGAGCACCCTTGCGTCGTTCTTGTTGCATCTGCTTGCGGCCGCGTTTCTCGTTTCGATCGCGGCGGCAAGCTCGCAAGAGAGCGCGAGCGAATCGACCCTCGGCGGACAACTCCTCACGGTTTCGCAACAGCTCCCCGCGGCCGCGCAGGTCACGACGCCACACCCGGCGCCCCCGCGCCCGACCGTGCATCGCGTCGCTCCCGCAAAGCGTGCGGCGATGCATCCGTTTCGTCGGCCGCTGCCGGTGCTGCACGAGCTGACCCACGTCGTTCCGTCAGCCTCCCCGAACCCGACGCCGGTTCCGCCGACGACACCTCAGCCGCTTCCCGCTCCCACGCAAGCCGTCGCGGCCGTCCAGCCGACGGTCGCGCCGACGGCCAAGCCTAAGGCCGAGCCGACGCCGAGGCCGGCTCCGACGGCGCGACCTCAGCCGACTGCGAGGCCGGTATCCACCGTAGCGCCGACGACGAGGCCGGCGCCGACGGCCCGTCCGGTCCCGAGCGTAGCGCCGACGCACGCTCCGACGCAGGCGCCTGCTCCGGTGGTGGCCAGGACGACCGCGCCGCAGCCGACAGCCGCGGCGATGCCGCATCCGGTGCCCTCGCCGGTGTCACATCCAAATCTGCCGCCAAGTAACGCCGCCGGGGTTCCGAGCCCGCATCCGGCGATCGCCGAACACCCCGCATCGGGGCATGCGGCGCCGGGAAGGCCGAGCGCGAGTCTCGGTCGCGCGCACGTCAAGCCTCGCCCGATCGCCGTCGCTCCGACGCCGTCTCCCGCTCCCACGGAGCGGCCGCATCCGGCGCCGACGCGTAACCCGTACTCCGGCCTCAACGCACGCCTCAACGCGCTCTTGCCTCACGGACCGGTCATCCCGCACGAAGGCCACTACGTCGGAACGCTCTCGCTCGCTGGGCGCCTCGTACCCACGCCTCCTCCGAGCGTGCTTGCGCGTACGCGTTACATCTTCGAGGGGCCATTCGGTGGGGGCGACGGCACGCTCAGGATGTGGGTAACGAGCGTCGCGCGTCACGGACCGCTGTTGATCTGCTCCGGTTGGATACTGCACTTCCCCCGGACGATCGCGCAGGGAACGCTTACCGCACCCAACGTTCCGGTTGGCCCGGCCAACGGCATACAGATTGGCGGCATGCACTCGGTGTACAGTGGCCTCGCCGCGGGAATGGCGCCCATCGTCGTCGGGCTCGGCACGGCCGAATGCAGCGAGCGCGCGCTCGTTCCGTTCACGCTACCTGCGTCGCCGTAGGCCGAGCGTCGAGCGAAGTTCGCCGCCGCTGTTCGAAGGAGGGCAGTTGGAACTGCAAGATCCACCGGGCCACGCAGCCCGAGGTGCCCGCGCATAAGGGGCCGCTAGTCGCGCCCTACGGTAGCCGACCGTAACCGGCAGCGCGCACAAGCACCATACGCACGAAAGATCCGAGAAGGGCCGGCCCCCTGGGGTTGCGGCCCTTCGTGCGTTCGTGTATGCTGATAGCCGGTAGGTCAAGAGCGTGGGCACGTCCCGCGCTTCGCTGTTCTAAGAGGGGTCCCGCGCGGCTAGCGCAAGGTGCGACGCCGCTCAAACGGAGACGACGATGAGACAAGAGCTCGAAAGTGCGTTCGAGCGCGCGCTAGACGCGATCGCGCACGATAGCGCATTTGCGCAGCTCGAGGTCCTGCAACACACCGCGAAGCCGAAACACGGATCGATCGCGTTCACGGTGACGATCGACCGCCCAGGAGGTGCCGACCTCGTGCTGTGCGAGCGCGTCGCCGCGCGCATCAATGCCGGCCTCGAGGAACTCGACGCTTCGTACGAGCTGCAAGTGGAATCCGCCGGCCTCGACCGGCCGCTGACCAAACTCGCAGATTACGAGCGATTCAAGGGAATGCGTGCGCGGATCGTCACGTCGCTGCTCGTCGACGGGGCAAAGACGCATCGCGGCATTCTGCGTGGCCTGCAGGGGCAGAACGTACTGCTCGAAACGCGCTCGGGCCGGCTTCCGCTGCCGATCGCGACGATCAAGTCCGCGAATCTCGAGTACGACACACGCGCCGACCTCCAGCGAGAGAAGAAACAACGGAAGGGCACACATGGTAGAAACGGCAACTAGCGAGCGTCTCATCGACGTTCTGCAATCGATTGCGAACGAGCGCAACATCTCGTTCGAGATGCTGCTCGAGGGTCTCGAGGCGGCACTGCTCACGGCGTACAAGCGTCACTACGGCAGCGAAGCGAACGCGATCGTCATCGTCGACCGGCAAACCGGCGAGTATAAGGTCTACCATCGCCGCACCGTCGTCGAAGAGGTCACCGATCCGAAGCTCGAAATCTCGGTGAAGAGCTCCGGCGCGCCGTATCAGGTCGGCGACTTCTATGACGAGGAAGTCAAGCCCAAAGATTTTGGGCGCATCGCCGCGCAGACCGCAAAACAAGTCATCGTCCAGCGCATCCGCGAGGCGGAGCGCGACACGGTCTTCAACAAGTACACGCGCAAGCTGAACGATCTCGTTACCGGAACCGTGCAACGGTACGAGCAGCGAAACATGTACGTGCTCCTCGAAGGACGCGACGAAGCGATCCTCCCGATCAGCGAACAGGTGCCGGGCGAGATCTTCCGCATCGGCGACTTCATTCGCGCGTACGTCGTGGACGTGCGCAAGTCGCCGAAAGGGCCGCAGGTCGTGCTTTCGCGTACCGCCGAGGGGCTCGTGCAGCGGTTGCTCGAGCTCGAAGTTCCCGAGCTCGCGAACGGCATCGTCGAAATCATGGCGCTAGCGCGGGAGCCGGGCGTCCGCTCCAAGGTTGCCGTGCGCAGCCATCGCGCCGAAGTCGACCCGATCGGTGCGTGCCTTGGGCCGAAGTCGAGCCGCATCGCGAACGTCTCCGACAACTTGCGCGGTGAGAAAATCGACATCATTCCGTGGGCGCCGGATTACCCGACCTTCATCATGAACTCGCTCGCGCCGGCGAAGGTTATCGCCGTAGAGCTGTTCGAGGAGGACGGCGTCGCCCTCGTCATCGTGCCGGATTACCAGTTGTCACTTGCGATCGGACGCGACGGTCAGAACGTACGGCTCGCTTCGCGGCTCACGGGTTGGCGCCTCGACATCACGAGCGAGACCGAAGCGGACGCAACGCGCGAGCGGTATCTCGCGGAGCGCGCCGCACCGGCAGCGGACGCCGTTGCGGTACCGTCCGAGGAAGCCGCAGCTGCGGAGCCGTCGGAAGAAGAAGTCGCCGCCGCCGCGGACGCGGATCTCATCCGTAAGCTCGAGGAGTTTCGCCGCGAGCGCCTCGGAAGCGAGTAACGGCGGCCACGTTCCCTTTCGCCAGTGCGCTGGCTGCCGGCGCCGCCTGCCGCAGGCCGGCCTCGTGCGCTTCGTGCACGAGGCGGCAGGCTGGCACGCGGACGCTGCCGGCACGAGGCGCCGGCGGCCAGGCCGGGGCGTCTACCTCTGCTCGCAGGCCTGCGGCGAGCGGGTGGCGAGAAATCGACGCTACCCGGGGCTTGCATCCACGGCTGCAGAATATGGGTCCTGGAGTGGTTCGAATGATGTATGAACGTCCATGATTAGCGCGAACGCGCGCGCGAGCGCGTGCTCATGATATAGACGCGGAGCCGAGCCAGGACGCTGGATGGCCCCGCGCCTTCCAACGACTTGGGGCCTTCGATGTGCACCGCTCATCGAAGTGTGAAACTTGGCTACCGGAAAAGTACGAATCTTCGAGCTCGCCAAAGAGGTCGGGCTCACTTCAAAGGAACTGATCGCGCTCTTCAACGAGCGTTTGGGCGGGGTCTTCGAAGCAAAGAACCAACTGAGCGTCGTCCCGGACCAGATCGCCGATCTGGTCCGCAGCGTGCTGCTCAAACCAAGCGCCGGAAATGGCGGCATGGCGAAGAAAGCCGCGCCGGCGGCGCAGGCTCCGGCTACACCCGCGGCCCCAAAGGCATCTCCGGCCAAGGCGCCGCAAGCCGCGCCCCCCCCGCCGGAGCGTGCGCCCGAGGCGCCAATCCCGCGCCTTCGTCCGGTTCCATCGGGACAGACCTCGATAACCCCGAAGCCACCCGCACCACCGGCTCCGACTCCGGCGCCGCGGCCCGCCCCGCCGCCGCGCCCCGGCGTTGCGCCGCGCCCCGGACAGATGGCGCCGGGTCAAGCCGCACACTCGCCGGTCGTACCGGGCCGCCTCGTCGCCCCCGCAATCCGCCGGCCGGCAGGCAACGGCCCGTTCCGCCCCATCACCGGCCCTCGTCTAGCGCCGGGCACAACCGACATGCCCGCACCTTCCGCTGGAGCGAGCCGTCCCGGCGAGCGTCTGCGCGCGCGCGAAGACAAGATCGCTGCGAAGAAGGATCGCGAGACGGAGCTGCTGCTCGAAAAAGATCGCCAGCGCAAGAAGAAGACTGCGGCGCCGGCTCCCGAGCGGCGACTCGAAACGATTGAGATTCCGGACTTACTCACCGTACAAGAACTGGCGACGTCGATGATCGTTCCCGCCAAAGACGTGATTGCCGAGCTCATCAAGACCGGCACGATGGCGACGATCAATCAGAACATTCCAAGCGGCGTCGCTATTGCGGTTGCCAAGAGGTTCGGTTTCAACGCGGTCGTCAAAGAGGCGGGCGAAGAAGTCACGGTCGAGCAAGAGGAGGACCGGCCGGAGATGATGGCCGTCCGTCCCCCCGTCGTGACCGTGCTCGGTCACGTCGATCATGGTAAAACGTCGCTGCTCGACAAGATTCGTCGAGAGGACGTTGCCGCGGGCGAGGCCGGTGGCATCACGCAGAAGATCGGTGCGTATACCGTCGAGCACAAAGATCGCAAGATCACGTTTATCGATACGCCGGGCCACGAAGCGTTCACGGCGATGCGCGCGCGCGGTGCGCGCGTCACCGACGTTGCCATTCTCGTCGTGGCGGCCGACGACGGCGTCATGCCGCAGACGAAGGAGGCGATCGCTCACGTGCGCGCGGCGAACGTGCCGATCGTGGTCGCCGTCAATAAGATGGACAAACCCGACGCGCAACCCGAACGGGTCAAGCAGCAGCTCTCCGAAGAAGGGCTGCAGCCGGTCGATTGGGGAGGGAACGTCGAGTTCGTGCCCGTCTCCGCGAAGACCGGCGACGGCATCGACAAGCTGCTCGAGACGGTGTTGCTCGAAGCCGACATCCGCGAGCTGCGCGCAAACAAGAATCGTCGTGCGACCGGCGTCGTGATCGAATCGGCGCTCGATCGGGGCCGCGGTGCGGTTGCGACCGTGCTCGTGCAGAACGGCACGCTGCGTGTCGGCGACGTCGTCGTAGCGGGCGGAACCTTCGGCAAGGTTCGTGCTCTCATCGACGACAAGGGCAAACAAGTCAAGAAAGCCGGTCCGTCCATTCCCGTCTCCGTGATGGGTCTTTCCGACGTTCCCGCCGCTGGCGACACGCTGATGGTCGTGAGCGACGAGCGCGTAGCGCGAGAGGCCGCCTTGAAACGGCAATCGCGACGCCGCGACGTGCGTATCGCTGCAACCGGATCGCAGAAGGTTTCGCTCGAGACGTTCATGTCGATGATGCCATCCGAAGGCAACAAGGTGCTCAACCTCATCATCAAGGCCGACGGGCAGGGATCGGTCGAGGCGCTGCGCACGCGCATGGAATCGCTCTCCAACAACGACGTCGAGATCCGCGTCATCCATGGCGGCGTGGGTGCGATTAGCCCGAACGACGTGAACCTCGCGAGCGCCTCGGGCGCCGTGCTCATCGGGTTCAACATTCGCCCCGACGAAACGGCGAAACGGCTCGCGCAGCAAGACGGCGTCGACTTGCGCTTCTATCAGGTCATCTACGAGATCGAGGACGATCTCAAGAAGGCGATGCGCGGCATGCTCGCGCCCGTCGAGCGCGAGATCACGCTCGGACAAGCCGAAGTCCGGCAAGTCTTCAAGGTTAGCAAGGTTGGAACGATCGTCGGATGCTATGTCACGAGCGGCAAGCTGCAACGCAATGCAAAGGCGCGCGTCGTCCGGGACGGCGCGGTGGTCTTTGACGGCGAGATCGAATCGCTGCGGCGCTTCAAGGAAGACGTTCGCGAGGTCGCAGAAGGCTTCGAGTGCGGCGTGCAGCTTGCGCGATTCCAAGACCTCAAGGAGCGCGACGTCATCGAAGCCTACGCCAAGGAGCTCGTGGCGCCGGAGCCGGCACGTGCCTAGCAAGCAACGCATCGCGCGCATCGATCATGAGGTTCAGCGGATTCTCGGAATGCTCGTAACGCAAGAGCTCAAGGATCCGCGGCTCGGCTTCGTCACGGTAACGCGCGCCGAGGTGAGCGACGACTTACACCAGTGCAAGGTCTTCGTCTCGGTGATCGGCGATCGGGAGCAGGCGGAGCGATCGCTCGTCGCGCTACGCCACGCGGCGGGCTTTCTGCGCGGCGAGCTCGGCCATCGCATCGAACTGCGCCACACCCCGGAGCTCGTCTTCATCGAAGACCGCTCCACCGAGCGGGCGATCGAGCTTGCGAAGGATATGCGCGCCGACGCGGAGCGGCGCGTACGCGCGGAGCGCGTCGAGTGATCCAGGAGCGTCCGGAGCTGTCGAGCACCGCTGAAGTCGTCGAGGAGCTGCGTCGCAGAGCCGCGTTCGTGATGGTGAGCCACGTGAAGCCAGACGGCGACACGCTCGGCGCCGGCCTCGCGCTCGGCCTCGCGCTCGAGAAGATCGGGAAGCGCGTTCTCTATTTCCAGCAAGATCCCGTGCCGCGCACGCTGCGCTTTCTTCCGGGCACGCAGCGCGTCTCGCGCGCGCTTCCGGCAGACCTTCCGCCCGATGCTCTCTTCGTCTTTTGCGATATGAGCGATCGTACGCGCGCCGGCGCCTTCTTGCCGCAGGTCGCTCGCGAGAACGTTCTCGACGTCGATCATCACTTGGGAAACACGCTCTTCGGCGCTCTGAACTACGTGCTGCCGACGGAGTGCTCGACGGGAACGTGCGTGATGCACTTGCTGCGCGGACTCGAGGTCGAAATCGACGCGGAGATCGCCACCTGCGTTCTCACGACGATCATGACCGATACCGGCGGCCTCATGCATTCGAACACGTCGCCGGAGGCGCTCGAGCTGGCCGCGCAGCTGATGCGTATCGGCGCGGACAAGGAACGGATAACCCGCGAGATCTTCGGCAACAAACGAATCGCGGCGACGAAGCTGCTCGGCCGTGTCATCAACGCGATGCAGTTCGGGCACGACGGCCGCTACTGCTGGTCGTGCGTCGACGACGCGATGCTCCACGAGTGCGGCGCAGACGGCGAAGACACGGAAGACATGGTCAACGTTTTGCTCGGTCAAGAAGGCGTCGAGGTCGCGGCACTCTTCAAAGCCTACGGCGGCGAGCTACGCGTGAGTTTGCGATCGGTGGGTCGCGTGAACGTGCAGGCAGCGGCGGCGAGCCTCGGCGGCGGCGGGCACTTCCGCGCCGCGGGTTTGGATTTCGCGGGGTCACTGGAGGAGGCGGTTGCGGCCGTGGACGTCGCGCTCGTGCAGCAGGGGCTGTGAGGCGGCCTTCGACCGAGTCAGGGTGACGACGACTGCTCGGATTCGTTAACGTTTTCAAAGCCGCGGGGCCGACCTCGGCTCAGGTCGTCGCGCGGATGCGCCGCATCTACGGCGTCTACGCGAACGATCGCGAGATCGCGGTCGGACATCTCGGTACGCTCGACCCGCAGGCGGCGGGCGTTTTGCCCGTCGCGGTCGGAAAGGCAACGCGGCTCATTGCGTTGCTCAGCGACCAGCGCAAAGCCTACGCCGGCGTGCTCGCACTCGGTCGCGCAACGACGACGCAGGACGCGCTGGGCGAGACCACCGCGCAAGGAGAGATTCCGGAGGATTGGGCTCGCCGCTTGGAGGTGGCAATTCCGTCATTTCTCGGGCGCGTCGAACAGACGCCGCCGATGTTCTCCGCAGTGCACCACGAGGGCCGCCGGCTCTACGAACTCGCCAGGGAAGGGAAGAGCGTAGAGCGCAAACCGCGCAGCGTCACGATCTACTCCATCGCGGTGATCGGGCTCGAGGAGCGAGCGGCACGCCTGCGCGTGACGTGCGGCGAGGGAACGTACGTGCGAACGCTCTTTGCCGATCTCGGCGCCGCGATCGGCGTTCCCGCGCACATGGGCGCGCTCGTGCGCGAAGCGTCGGGCCCCTTCGTGCTCTCGGAGTCGCTGCTGCTCGACGAGATCACGGCAAACCCGTCGGCAGCGCTGATGCCGCCGGAGAACGTCATTCCGTTTCCGACGATCGTGCTCGATTTGCGCGAGATCGTCGATTTCCGAGCCGGACGGGTCGTGCCGCTACCGGAAGGAGCGCCGGCGAAACATGTCTTCGTGCGCGATGCGTCGCGCACGCTCGTCGGCGTAGGCGAGACGCACGGTGCTCTGCTCGCGCCGCGAAAGGTCTTCGTGTGAGACTCCATCGGGAGCTCTCTCGTGAGATCGAGCGCCCACTCGCGCTTGCGATCGGATTCTTCGACGGACTACATCTCGGCCATCGCGAGCTCATGCGCGAGACGCTGCGTGCACGCAAGCCGGGGTGGCGTTCGGGCGTGCTGACGTTTTCGAACCATCCGGCGGCGTTCTTACGACCGGGCACGCAGCCGTTGCTGCTCACGACGGTGCAGGAGCGCATCGACCGTTTCGCCGAGGCGGGTATCGAGGAGTGCTTCTTCGTGCCCTTCGACGAGCGCATCGCATCCATGACACCGCAGGGTTTTCTCGACATGCTCGTGACGCAGCTCGGCGTCCGCGCCGTCGCCGTCGGCGAGACGTTTCGCTTCGGGCGAAAGCGCGCCGGAGACGTCGCGTTCATGCGCAGCTACTTGGCGTCGCACCGGGTCGCGGTGACGGCGGTGCCGAGCATCAACCTCGACGGCGAGCGCGTCTCGTCGACGCGCATTCGGGCGCTCGTCTACGACGGGGACCTCGAGCGCGCGGAGGCGATGTTGGGATACGGCTACGAGCTGCGCGGCATCGTCGAGGTCGGCGCGGGGCGCGGCCATGGCCTGGGGTTTCCGACGGCGAATATTCACCCGCCGGAGAAACTGCTGCCCCGGGACGGCGTCTACTCCGGGGTGGCACGGTACGACGGAAGGGATTACGCGACATTGGTTTCCATTGGCACGAATCCGCAGTTCGGCGAGAACGTGCGCAGCATCGAAGCGTGGCTGCGCGATTTTCGCAAGAGCATCTACGGGCGCGAGCTCGCCCTTCGGGAGCTGCGCTTCGTGCGCGAGCAGGCGATCTTCGCGAGTATCGACGAACTCGTCGCACAGATGCAGCGGGACCTCGAAGCCGTCGCATATCCGGGGTTTTCATGAGTACGCGACTTGCCCTGGTCGCCGTGCTGTTGCTCGCTGCGTGCGGCACTTCGTCGCACGCGACGGGCATCCGACCCGGCGACGTCGCACCGTCCTGGACCGATCCGCTGTCCACGGGAGGCAGACTCGCGTTTTCGTCGTTGCGCGGCAAGCCGGTCTATCTCAACTTCTTCGCGACCTGGTGCCCGCCGTGCAACGACGAGGCACCGTGGATCGAAGATTTGCAGCGGCGCTACGGTACGCGCGGCCTGCACGTCGTCGGCATCGACATGGCGGAGAGCGCACCGCTCGCGCAGCGCTTCCGCGCGAAGTATCATTTGACGTATCCCGTCGTCGTCGACGGCGGAACGCTCGAGCAGCTCTACAATATCAACGGCTTGCCGGTGCACGTCTTCATAAAGCGCGACGGAACCATCTACCGCAGCGTCGTCGGCGAGATGTCGAAGGCGGAGATCCAAGCCGCAGTTAGGGTAATTCTCTAGCTCCGCCTTGACATACCATGTACGAAGGCGTCACGGCTTTCCTACGAGCAGACCGAATCCCGCGCCGACGTAGTTGAAGCGTAGGGTGGGGTCGCCGGTCAGAGCGTGTCCGTACTCCACGTCGAGCTCGAGGCGGTCGCCAAGGAGCCGCTGGATTCCGACGTCCATGAAGGCGCGGTTCCCGGCGTCTGGTGCGAGGCGCGAAACGTCGACGTACTCGACGTAGGCCTGCGTCGCGACGTCGATCTGCTGCAGGACGAGAAGCGACGGCGTGAAGGTTCCGTATTTTGCATGAACGCCCGCCGCGCTCGAGCCGCCGGTTGCGGCGAAGGAGAGCGTCGAACCGATCGACGTCGCCGGCGTCAGGTTGTACGAGACGTCGGCATTTGCCGTGTAGGTCGCGTTTCCGGCGGTTAGTGTACGCGCACCGTTGGGCGTCGAGTAGAGACCGTCGAAGCCGACCTCCCAGCGCGACGCCGGCTGGAGCTCGTACTTGAAGCCGATTCCCGTATCGGTGAATCCCGCAGTACCGCCCACGGCGCTGCGTTGGAGTACGTCGTTCGGACCGAAGAGATCGAGTTCGAACCGCGGTGTGACGCCGTAACGTATGAAGCCTTGCGCGATCTGGATTTGCGCCGTGCGGCTCCTGCTCGGACCGATCTGCGTGTTCTGATATCCGAGCTCGACGACGACGGTGCCGCGCTCCGCCGCGCAAGGACTGTAGCCGACAGTCGGCCGATTGAGCTCGGCGAGCAGGCCGGCGCAGGGATCCGGCGTCGGCGTCTGTGCAGGAGTCGCAGCGGTTGCGAGAATCGACGAGAGCGCGACGACCGCGATCATCGCACGTCACGCAGCTCGATAGAGAATGCGTCTTGGAAGCCGCCGCTGCGCAAATTACATGCGGAAGCCACGGGTCTTAGGGAACGCTCGTAGGGGGCGGCGGAACGAGGGCGTCGATGGCGCGACCGAGGCTGAGGAGTTGCGCTCGCTGAACCTGTAGGTTCGTCGCTACCGATGTCCTTGCGCCCACAGCTTGCGACTCGAGGGCGGCGACTTTCTGAGGATCGACGCCGATGGCTGCAGGATCGACCGCACGTAAATAGGCAATCGCATCATTAACATAGGTGTTTGCGGTTCCGAAGTTTCGATCGTCCAGCGCGACGGCCGCGCGATATACGGCATTGCTCGCTCGCAGCAATCGACCGATGGATTGAAAAATGGCGAGTTGCCGTTGCGCGCTCTGTAAGTGTGCTTGGACGGCCGTGACGCGTTGTGCGCTTTGCCCCCGCGACAGCGAACCGCCGACGAAATACGCCACAATCCCCGCCGCGATCAATACCAGGGTCGTTATGATCCACGCTCGGTTCTTCGACTGGTTGCTCATTCCACGAGTCAATTCGGCAAGCTCACCGGCGGTTCCCACAGAGAGGATCTTGCGCGACATCGTTTGGGCTCGCGACCCGACTCGGGCCTAGCAGGCTGCGAAAAAACCGGTCCAAATGCGGGCGTGACGCTCGTGTGGAACGGCGGAGCTACTTTGGCAGCCCACCGCGGATCGGGATTCATGGCGCTCTTCACGAGGACGCTCTCCCTGCACGATCCTCTTGTGACGACGATCCGCGGCTCCTCGATCGACCAGCTCAGCTTCGGAGCGATTCTGGCCCACGCGCAGCAGACGCCGGGCGCGGTCTCGCAAGGTGGTCCTGGGCCGATAATCAACGGCGTCCCTACGGACGCCGTAACGCTGATACCTACAAGCTTGGTAAGGGGCACGGGATTGACGCTTGAAGTTGTCGACATCTCGAGGGTCACGAAACTCCCGCTACGCGTACTTGGCTACGAAGTCGGCAAGCTCGTGCGCACGATCGATGTTTTGAACGTTAGCGTATTGCCCTAAGGGCTGCGAGCACGAACGCGTACGGCCCCTCGGGCGCGACCTACGGCTTGCGCAACCTCTGGTTCGCGTTATTCATGATGTAAATCTCATCGGCATGCCGCATGCCCAAAAAACTCTGGTCGTAAATGACCGCAACGTATTGGCCGCGGTGAATGTCCCTCATCTGATACGTCGTTTTTCCGTTTGCGGAAAAGATGCGATCGAAGTGGGGTACGATCTCGAAGCTGAGCACTTGACCCGAGCGTGGATTGCGCACTTTGATATTGGTCGTCGAGACGTGGGTCATCTCGCCATAGAATGTCGAGGCTGCCATCGCGACCTGAGGTGCGAGGCAAAGCACGATTGCCGCGAGCACGATCGCGCACCGGCGCAACTGCATGAGATTCATGATATGGATACTTCCTTACGAGCGACGTGACAAAATAGTCACGGTGACGAAACGGTGAAGCTCCAGCCGTCGGAGATGGGCACGCCGTCGGCGCTAACGCCCACGATGCGTACGGTATGTCTTCCAACGAGAAGCGGGAAGGCCGGCGTAAACTCAAAGCCGAGCGCGGTAACTTTGGAAATCTGCGTAACGCTTTCACCGTCGAGCGAGATGCGCAGGCTGCCTGGTCGAACGCGCTCGCGAAAGGCCGCGTTGACGAGAGGGTATGGTCGATTCGTGCTTCCCCAGGGGCTCGGACGGTGAATCAATGAATGCCCGGCGTCCGCGGATGCGGGGCCAGGATGCGGATGTGAGGTTCCCGGGCGGTATGGCGGAACGGATGCCCCGATCGTTGCCGAGCAGAGGATGAACACCGCGATCGCCGCGATGGTCGAACGCATAAATAAAGGCATGCTTTTCGTCCGAGCGTTCATGAGCGAGGCTTGCTCTTCAGTCCGATGCGGGTGAAGAAGTGTTGCGACATCTATGGCACCCAAACGTGTGCCGGTCTTGTGGTTGCTGCCGCCGCGTTCGAGTAGGTCGAATACGGAGTCCAGACGCGTGAGGCGGAAAAGCCGGGCAATAAGCGGCCGTACGCCGACAAGCCGAACGCGTGAGCCCGGGTAAAGTCTGCGCATCGCATTATGCAAACGCACGAAGCAACCGAGAGCGCTAGCATCCATGAAGCGGACGTCGCTGAGATCCACGGTGACGTATTTGCGGAGCGCAGCGGGCTCCAATCGCGCGAGCAACGCGTCCTTACTGAAGCAGTCGAGGTCGCCGTGCAAGACAAGCGGGTCTTCTTGGAGTGGAGAGGAGGACGCTGGGGTGCGCATATGGGACGCTTTCTCCGACGACGTGGTCGCCAGCATTTTTGATGGTAAGGCCAACCAGCCTCGAAAGGCTGTCCGCTTACGTACCAGAAGCCCGGGCTCATCACTCGGGCTTCTGGGCGCGTTGCGTTTACGCTAGCATATTGTACACGCGACAGGGGAGTCGGGCGCTGTTCGCTTTCGAACAGGGAAACCGTATCAGGCGTAGTAAAAAATCGGCGGAGAAGGGAGCGTTCAGAAGGAGGCGATATGTACCGTGGAGACCACGGCCCCGGGGGGGGGCGACTGACGGTCGATCTGCTCAGGCAAAACGCACTATTGCGCGGCTTAACTGGGCCCGACGCGGAGGCTGCGGCGGAGGCCGGCCAGATCATCGATCTGCGAACCCGACAAGAGATCTACGATGCGGATGCTGAGATACGCGAGGCATTGTTCCCGATCCATGCGGTGCTTTCCGTGGTCGCACAACTGCGGAACGGTCAGATGATCGAAGTAGGGACGATCGGGCGCGAGGGGGTCTCCGGCATTCCTCTTTTGCTCGGTTCTACGACATCTGCGAACCAGTGTTATTGTCAGGTTCCAGGACTGGCGATCTCGTTACCCGCAGCGTTCTTCACCCATTTGCAGGAAAGGAATCTCGCCTTTCGCAGATTGCTCGATCAGTATTTGCAGGCATACATTAACCTTCTCGGGCAACTCGCTGCGTGCAATCGCCTGCATAGCGTATACGAGCGATGTGCGCGTTGGCTCCTCCTGACGCACGATAGGGTGAAGGCCGACGTTCTTCCCTTGACGCACGAGTTTTTGGGAATGATGCTCGGGACGCGACGTTCAGGCGTTACCATTGCAGCGGCGACGCTGAAGGCCGCCGGATTCATCGAGTATAGCCAAGGGCTGATCACGATTGTGAACAGGCCCGGCCTTGAGGATGCGTCCTGCGAATGCTATGCAGTCGCTAGAGGACAGTTCGGCGATTTGCTGCGATAACGCTTTGCGCTGATTCGATTCAAGCCGATATGAGTACGTATTCATCGGGCCGTTCGATGCGATGAAAGAGTCAATGTATGAACCGATTTCTCAGCCGCAGCGTTGCTGCCATAACGGCTGTTGCTGAGGTACGGTTAGGCGGCCTTGACGACGAGGGCGCCCTCATGGAGGTCGACGTTTGCGGCGCCGCCTTCCTTGATCTCGCCGCGTAGGATCGCGGACGAGAGCGGCGTGCTGATTTGGCGCGCTACGATTCGCTGGACGTAGCGAGCCCCGCTGCCGGCCGCCATCGACTCGAGCGCGAGAAAGCGCTTCGCCTCCTCCGATAAACGCAAACGCACGAGGCGCGCGTCGAGGCGGTGGGCGAGCGCGTCGACGTGGATCGCAACGATCTCCTCGATCTGGTCGAGGCCGAGAGGATCGAACGCCACCACTTCGTCGATGCGGTTGAGCAGCTCGGGACGCAGCACGACCTGCATGTCGTCCTCTGAAAGATTCGTCGTGAGGATGATGATCGCGTGGCGAAAGTCGATCTTACGGCCCCTCGCGTCGGTGAGATGGCCGTCGTCCAATATCTGCAGCAGCATCGCCGCAACGTCCGGGTGCGCGCTCTCGAGCTCGTCGAAGAGCACGACGCAGTAGGGGCGACGGCGCACGGGCTCGGTGAGCTGGCCAGGTTCGTCGTGACCGGCGTAGCCGGGAGGCGCGCCGATGAGGCGAGAGACCGCATGGCCTTCGCGCAACTCCGAGAGGTCGACGCGCACGAGCGCGCCGTCGGTACCGAAGAGCGCTTCCGCGAGCGCTTTCGCGAGCTCGGTCTTACCGACGCCGCTCGGGCCGTGGAAGAGAAAACTCCCCAGCGGTCTGCGCGGATCGTGCAGACCCGCACGCGCGCGGCGAATGGCATCGGAGACGGCGGAGATCGCGCGCGTCTGGCCGACGACGCGCTTGGCAAGGGTCGTCTCCAAGTCGAGGAGCTGGTTCACTTGCGATTCCGTCATCGCGTCGACGGGGATTCCGGTCCACTTCGAAGCGACCGCGGCCACGTCGTCGCGCGTCACGCGCGCGCCGCCGAGATCGTCGGGCTTCGCGCGCAACGCCACCGATGCGGCGGCCTCGTCGAGAAGATCGATGGCCTTGTCCGGCAGAAAGCGATCGGCGATGTACCGCGCGGAGAGCTGCGCCGCGGCTTCAAGAACGGAGTCGTTGATGATTACTTTATGGTGCGAGGCATAGTGATCGCGCAAGCCACGCAGGATCTCGAGCGTCTCCTCGACGCTCGGCTCGTTCACCATAACGGGCTGAAAGCGGCGCTCGAGCGCCGCATCGGATTCGACGTATTTGCGATACTCGTCGAACGTCGTCGCCCCGATGCACTGAAGGTCTCCGCGCGCGAGCTCCGGCTTGATCATCGAGCTCAGGTCGAGCGCGCCCTCCGCCGCGCCGGCGCCGACGAGCGTGTGCATCTCGTCGATGAAGAGAATCACGTCGCGCGCGCTCTTGCGCACTTCGTCGAGAATGCGCTTCACGCGCCCCTCAAACTCGCCGCGGTACTTCGTTCCGGCGACGAGCGGCCCGAGCGAGAGCGCGAGGACGCGCTTGCCCCGCAGCGCAACCGGCACGCGCCCGGCGACGATGCGCTGCGCGAGCCCTTCGACGATCGCGGTCTTGCCGACGCCCGGCTCGCCGACGAGAACGGGATTGTTCTTACTGCGCCGCGCGAGAATCGCGATGACGCGGTCGATCTCCTCGTCGCGGCCGATGACCGGGTCGAGCTTGCCGTCGCGCGCGAGCTCGGTGAGATCGCGGGAGAAGCTCGCGAGCGTCGGCGTGTTCGCGCCACGCAAACGCCGCGTGAACTCGTCGACGGGAGAGGAGCCGGACGGTCCTTCGCGGCGTAAACGGTCTGCGAGAATCGCACTGCCGGCGAGGAGGCTTGCGGCGGCGAGCGACGCGCCGATCAACGGCAGCGCGGCGCGACGCCGCGCGCACGTCGCGCAGAGGCGTTTGTCGCCGTCGAGGGCAATTGCCGGGCGGGCGCCGCACGATTCGCAGGTGACGTCGGTCATGCTTCTATGGTTTCGCGAGAAAGATGACGTTCACCGTTTCCCTGACGCTCGTCGTTCCAGCGTCGAACTGCGTCGGCGTTGCAACTGCCGCCATGACGCGCAGCGCTTGCGGCGCCGGCGCGTACTCGTAACCGAGGGTGATCGATGCGATACCGGCGATGTGCAAGCGGGCGGCGCTCGCGATCGCGGCAGCGGTCGCCGTGGCGTCGGCGACGGCTCGCTGCAGGGCTTCGTGTCGTGCGCTCGTCGCGTCCGAGAGGCCGAACGACACGCCGAGGCGCATTGCGCCGGCGAGCGTCGCGGCGTCGACGGCGCGGCCCGCAAGCGAGAGCTGGCGCACCTTGATTGCAAAGGAGCGATCGACCGTGTAGCCCGAGCGATCGTTCGGCGGCGGCGAATAACTCACGTTGTAGGAGGAGAGCGCGATGTCGGCTCGGGCGACTCCGAGCGCGACGACCGCGGCGACGATGCGGTCGTAGATCGCCGCGTTGTCGCTCACTGCAACGCTCGCGCTATGACCGTCGTACGTCTCGACGGACGCGCTCACGACGGCTTGATCGGGCGGCAGCGTAACGACTCCCGTGCCGGTAACGCTGATCTGCGTCGGCGAGGGGGCAGCGGTTTGCGCCGCTCGCGCGGAAAGCGGGGAAAGAAGAAGCAGCCCGATGAGAAAGGCGCAAAGGGCTCCCGCGCTACGTGGCCGGCGCAGCGCCGTCAGAAGGAGATAAGTAGGCATGGATATCCTTTCTTGGATCGTTTTCGGATTCATTGTCGGCGCGGTTGCGCGCTGGATCGTTCCCGGCGCAGCCCCGGGCGGCTGCCTCATGGACATCGTGGTTGGGGTCGTCGGCGCCTTCATCGGGGGCTGGATCTTCCGGCTCTTCGGGCATCAAGGCGTGACCAACTTTTGGAACTGGCACAGCTGGCTTGCCGCCGTCGTCGGTGCGGTTGTCTTGCTCTGGGCTGCGCGGGTAATTTCTGGCCGGCGACACGTGGTCTAGGAGGCTCCTAGGCGCCGAGGTGCCTCCGGGGGCCTCGCCTAAGTATCATTCATCATGGCGTACATCATCACCGAACCGTGTATCGGCACGAAGGACAAGTCGTGTGTCGACGTCTGTCCCGTCGATTGCATTCACGGCAAGGATGAAGACGAGATGCTTTACATCGATCCAGAGGTCTGCATCGATTGCGGCGCCTGCGTGTCCGCGTGCCCCGTCGAGGCGATCTTCGCCGACTCCGACGTTCCCGAAAAGTGGCAGAACTACGCCGAAATCAACGCGGAGTATTTCAAGAAGGCGGAGGCGTGAAGCGTCTCGCTCTGGCGTTCGCCGTGGTGGCGTGCGTCGCGGCGCCCGCATCGGCGCAGATGGCTCCGCGGCCGTTTCCTTCACAGACGCCGGCGTCTTCCTTCATTCCGCTCTCGACGCCCGCGCCGCATTTCGGCCCGCCGATGGCGGTCGACGACGTTCTCGCGCAGTCGATCGAGTATGACGGCAAGCCGGTACGAGCCGTCGGCACGGTTCGCAACCTGCGCACGGATACGACGCCGAGCGGTCCCGTGCTGCAGTTCGATCTCTGCGGTCACCGCTGCATTCTCGTGCTCGACGCGACGAATCCGACGGTCGCGGACGGCGCGACGGCAACCATCGCCGGCACGTTCCACCGGCACTTCGTGCGTGGCCGCTTCTCGCAGAACGACGTCATCTTGATCGTTCCCGGCGGCTTGCCGCGCGATGACTCGCAGGATTGGCGTCGTACGCTCGAGGGGTACCCGCCCACTCCGAGGCCGTAACCACAGGATTACAAGCAATGTCTAGTCGGCGAGGGTGACGGCGAAGGTCGTTTGCGTCTGGGCGACGACCACGTCGGCCTGCTCGAGGAGCGCCGACGACGCGTCGGAGGTCGGAACCGCCACGATGCTTTTCACGGGTCGCGCTTCGGCTCCGTAGCGCACCTGCCGGGCGCGCAAGAAAACGTTCTCTGCCGGCGCAGCGCGGCGTTCGCCGCGCAGGGCAACGAAGAGACACGGCACGATGCCGATGCTGCGCAGCTCGTTGCCGTTGCGCGTAAATCCCGCAGCGTATTCGCCGCCGATGCCGATGTCGAGCGGCACGACGATGCGACCGCCATTCTCGAGCTGTTGCCACCACGCCACCGGAATGTCGTTGGCACTGGCCGAGACGACGATGCGATCGTACGGGGCTTCCGCAGCGAAGCCGTCGTGGCCGTCGCCGAGCACGACGCGCACCGCTTCGTAACCGCACGCGTCCAATGCGACGCGCGCGCGTTGCACGAGATCCGGTTCGACCTCGACCGTGATGACGAGTCCGTTCGCGCCGGCGAGCTCCGCGAGCAACGCGGCGTTGTATCCGCTTCCGGTGCCGATCTCCAGAACGCGGTCGCCGGATCGTACGGCGGCAAGATCGAGCATGCGCGCGAGCATGCTCGGCTGCGAGATCGATGCCACGGTTTCGCCGTCGGCGTGCTTGATCGAGATCGCGCGATCGGCATATGCTTCTTCTGCGGCCACTTCCGGGATGAATCGATGGCGCGGCACGGTTCCGAAGGCACGCGCAACCGCGGGGTCCTGCAGCGTGCCCGCCTGTTGCAGCTCGGAGACGAGGGTCTCGCGCAAGCGCGCGTGTTCCATCGCGCAGCCTTCGGCGGTAACCTACGAGGGCCTCGGTACCGCGCGTGCGAAGGACGCGGACATGGCCGACAGCTGGCTCGAGCACGCGTTTGCCTACGCTCCGTGGGTGCTCTTCGCGCTCGTCGTGCTCGTCGCGTTTGTCATGACGCGCGGGCACAGAGTCGAGCCCGCCAAGATCGGCCAGACGTTTGCTTGCGCGGGATGCGGCCGTCGCGGCTCGCGCGATCAGATGGTGACGGTGGGTCACGAAGGCGCGGAAACTTGGTACTGCCCGCAATGCTTGTCGCAGCAGTCTTAGCCCTCGCGACCGTCGCGCACGCTCCGGCGATGGGTGCTTACAGGCTTCCCGGACGCGTGGTCTACGTCGGCATAGATGCGGAGCCGCCGGATCAGCCGACGATTCAGTTTTACGACTCGAAGACACGGCGCATGGGGACCCTCGACTACGTCTGTGGCCGCGTCTATCGTACGGATGCACGGCCGGCGCTCACATTCACGCTCGGCGCGCCGGCCATTCCGGTGCGGGAGCGCCCGCTCATCGTCGGAACTGCCGCCGGCCGGCTCGGCGCCTCGCTGTGGTACGCCCCGAATGCGGCTCATCGGGCGACAATCGCGCTCATTCAGGGAGCCGACGATTCCACGCGGCAAATGGGCTTTCTCATCCCATATTTCATCGCCCATGGCCTCACGGTCGTGACGTACGATCAGCGTGGAACGGGCGATTCCGTCGGAGACTGGCGTTACGCGAGCCCCGCATCCAAAGCGGAGGACATTCTTGCGTTGCTGCGGGTAGTACGGTCTGATCCGGCCGTGGATTCGCGCCGCATCGGCGCGTGGGCGGCGAGTAACGGCGGTTGGGTAGCGCCGATCGTTGCCACGCGCTTTCCGCTCGCATTTCTCATTTTGAAGAGCACGTCGAGCGAGAGCATTACGGACAACGTGCTCTACGAAATTGCCGCCGAACTGCGAGAGTATGGGCGCTTCACCTCGGAGCAAATATCGCAGGCGATGCTCTTCGAGCGCACGATGTTCGACGCGCTCGCGACCGATTCAAACTGGAATGCAGCCGCACTCGCACTGACCTCTGTCAAAACGCAGCCGTGGTTTCGATACATGCGCATTCCACCGGGTTTTACCGTTCCGCCCGCCGCCGCGCTGCTAGCCGCCCTACGCGCGTCGTTGATCTACGACCCGGCCGCGACGCTCGATCGCGTCCGCACGCCGACGCTCGCGCTGTTCGGCGCGTTGGATAAGAATGTGGATGCGAGCGACAGCGCCGCGCGTTATCGCAACGCATTCAAGCAATCCGGCATGACGGACTTTACGATCATCACTTTTGCGCATGCGGGGCATCTGCTCGTTGACTCGCGCACCGGTTACGAGGATCAGTCTTCGCTTCCGGTCCATTATCTAGGCTACCCCGAAGCGATGCTCCACTGGCTCGAAGCGCGCGGCTTCGCAACGTAACGCCAGCTTCTCAGCGCGGCTCGCGCTAGTCTTCTTGCGTGTAGCCCTTCAAGAGTTCGTGCATGCGGCCGGCCATCTTCATGGCCTCTTCCCATTCACGCTGCCACATATTGCGGCCGAAGATGAGACCGACACACCCCGCTTGCATCGCGACGTGCGCCTTGTGAATCGTGTCTTCGTCGCCGAGTTTGCTGCCGCCCGAAACGAGGACGAGGCATTTGCCCGCAGAGCGCACGACGCGGCGAAGCGCGTCGAGCTCGTCGGGATTCATGGAATCGTACGGCTTCGGCATTTGCGATGCCGTTGCGGCGTGATGCTTCGGTTGATTGAGCTTGATGACGTCGGCGCCGATCTCGAGGGCGACGCGTGCGGCATAGTCGACGGCGTAGAGCGAGTCCTGCCCGCCTTTCGCCGCGATCGCAGCGCCGCGCGGGTAGGCCCAAATGACGAGCGGCATGCCGTAACGCTCGCACTCGTGGCGGACATCGTTACACTGTAAGATATCGGCGTCTTGCGCCGGGCTGCCGACGTAGAGCGTATACCCGACGGCGTCCGCGCCGAGGCGAACGGCGTCTTCGACCGACGACGTGAGCGGGCTGATCGGCGCGTCGTCGGAGGGAACATTCGTCTTACCATTGATCTTCAAAACGAGCGGGACCCTGCCCGCATACGCCGCGTGGTACCGTTCCGCGAGCCCAACGTGCAATGCGATTGCCGAGAAGCGTCCTTCGACAGCGAGGCGGTAGATCCAATCGGTGTCGACGGCTGCCGGGTTATCGAAGAAATCGACCGGTCCGTGCTCGAGGCCCTGATCGATCGGAAGGATCATCAGCGTTCCGTTGGCGGGGCCATGCTCGTACAGCAGGCGGTGCAGCCGCGTGCGCTTTCCAGTAGAGAGGCGCATGTCCTCGAGGGTCGGGCGGCGTACGGCGGTAGCGATCACGTTTGCGCCTTCGGCAGGGAGCGCGGCCGCCCTTTGCGGCGCGGCTCAGGGTGACGCGATAGGCTGCAGCGAAGGTGGCGGCTGTGAGCACGCGCGTCGGTTTCATCGGGCTGGGTGCGATGGGGGAGCCGATGGTTCGTACGCTCCTGCGCGCCGGCTTTGCGGTGACGTCGTGCGCGCATCGCCGGCGGGAGCCGATCGACCGCTTGCGCGAAGCGGGCCTCGCGGAGGTCGCAGATCCCGCCGCGGTTGCCGACCAGAGCGAGATCACGATCGTCTGCGTTCCCGACGCACCGCAAGTCGAGGAAGTGATCTTCGGCGATCGCGGCGTCGCGAGCGGCACGCGCATCGAGTGCTGCGTCGTCGACATGTCGACGATCTCGCCGATCGCATCGCGCCGATTCGCCGAGCGGCTGCGGCGGCAGAGCGTCGGGTTCGTCGACGCGCCGGTCAGCGGCGGCCCTTCGCGCGCAGAAAGCGGCTCGCTGACGATCATGGTCGGTGGCGAAGCGAGCGACGTCGCGCACGTCGAGCCGGTGCTACGCGCGCTCGGAACGCCAACGCATCTCGGCCCCGTCGGCATGGGCGAAACGGTAAAGCTCGCGAACCAAGCCATCATCGCAAGTGTGATGCTGGCAAACGTGGAGGCACTCGTGCTGGCCGAGCGCCTGGGAGCGGATCGCGACGCCGTGTGCAGAGTCCTCGCAACCGCGACGGCATCGAACTACGTGTTGGAGCAGTGGCTTCCGAAGACATGGTTTGCAAACAACTTCGCGGGAGGTTTCTCGCTCGATCTTCTGCGCAAGGACCTTGCGGCGGCGCTCGAAGCGGCACGGAGTCTGGGGCATCCGATGCCGGCGACGGGGCTCGCCTATCAACTCTACACCGCACGCTCCGCAGAAGGAGACGGCGCGCTGGATTACAGTGCGATCGCCAAAGCCTATGAACGAGACCATTCCGAAACAGTCGCGCGGAACGTTTCCTAAGAGCCCGGATTTCAACAAGAAGATTCTCGTCGTCGACGATGAGTCTGCGATCCTGAAGACGTTGCGCTTCAACCTAGAGCGCAGTGGTTATGCCGTGATCACCGCAACCGACGGTCGGAGCGCGATCACGCTTGCCCAGCGCGAGCAGCCCGATCTCGTGGTGCTGGACATCATGCTGCCGGTGCTCGACGGCGTCGAGGTGTGCAAGGAGATCCGCAAGTTCAGCGCGGTGCCCATCATCATGCTCACTGCAAAAGATCAGGAGATCGACAAGGTCCTGGCGTTCGAGCTCGGTGCGGACGACTACGTTACCAAACCCTTTGCCCTGCACGAGTTCCTAGCGCGCGTCAAGGTTCGCTTGCGGCGCCCAGTGCCGGCGCAGGACGAGAGCGAAAAGGCGATCGTGCTCGGCGACATCGCGCTCGATCCGTCGCGCCAGCAGCTCACGGTCCGCGGAAACGACGTTGCGCTCGCACCGAAAGAGTTTTCCCTCCTGCGCGTGCTGATGGAAAACCAAGGGCGCATCGTGACGCGGCAAACGCTGCTGGACAAGGTATGGGGATACGATTTTGACGGCGAGCAGCAGACCGTCAGCGTCCACGTGCGCTGGCTGCGCGAGAAGATCGAGCTCGATTCCGCGCGCCCGCGGCATATCCTCACCGTGCGCAGCCGGGGATACATGTTCCGGCCGTGACGGCGATGCGCGACATCATCGACCGCGTCTTTGGACGGCGCGACGAGCCGTCCGACCGGCCGCTCCCGCCGAGCGAGCCGGCCGAAGTCGTAGCCGAGAGCTTATTTTCGCGGCTGGTCGGAGCGTTGCCGACGGGCGTCGTGCTCGTCGACCGGAATCTTCGCGTGCGGTACGCGAACGGTGCGGCGGGCGCCGTCTTTCGCTTCGATCCCGAGCGCGCGATGGGCGAGCATCTGCTCAAGGCGGTGGCAAACGTCGAGCTCGAACAGCGAGTCCACGAGGCGCTGCGGGGCGAGGCGTCGGTTGCGCCGATGGTGTTGCAGAGTCGTGCGGAGCCGCGAACGTACCGGATCTCCGTTGCGCCGCTCGAAGCGGGCGAAAGCGCTGCCGCGGCGATCTTTACCGAAGATCAAACCGAGATGCTGCGCGGCGAGCGAGCGAGCCGCGAGTTTCTCTCGAACGTGTCGCACGAGTTGCGCACGCCGCTCTCCTCTATCAAGCTGATGCTCGAGACGGTGATCGCCTCGCCCGACGAAGAGGCGCGCGATCTCTTTCTGCCGCAAGCGCTCGCGCAAGTGGATCGGCTCGTCTCGCTCGTCCGGCTGCTGCTCGAGCAAGCGCGGACGGAGTCGGGCCAGTTGAAGCTCGACCTCGCCGACGTCGATCTCGAAGCGCTGGCGCGCCCGATCGTCGCTGCATTCGAGCCGCAGGCGGCACAGAAGGGCGTGAGCCTACATATCCACCCGCAGCGGCCGGTGCGCGTGGAAGCCGACGGCGAGCGGCTCGCGCAGGTGCTCGTGAATTTGATCGACAACGCGCTGCGCCACACCGCTGGTGGCGGCACGATCGCCGTCGAGCTCGACGCCGCGGCAAACGAGGCGATCATGCGCGTACGCGACACCGGCGACGGCATACCGTATCGCGATCTGCCCCACATCTTCGAACGCTTCTACGTTGCCGACCGCTCGCGTACGCGCGAAAGCGGAGGCGCCGGGCTTGGCCTCGCGATCGTGAAGGGCATCGTCGACGCGCATGGGGGCACGATCTCCGCCGAGTCGACGCTGGGCAGCGGAACCGCGGTGACCATTCGCATTCCCATCGTGCGCGGGAGTTTCAGCCCCTCCTTAACGCGCGCATAACATCGGCCTAATAGGCCGGCGTTACACTGAAGCCGCATGCGGTGGGCGTGGGACGTACACGAAGAACGCGTGACGAAGCTGCAAGTATTGGCGTTCATCGAAGAGCATTGCCGCGGGCTTACGCTGCGCGACGTTCGCGAATGGTATAACGAGGCGTTCGACCCCGAGGCCCCGCGCGACGCCGGTAACCGTTCATAACCTTCCTTAATACGGTCTTAAGCGACCCCAGGTATTCTGTGGCTGCATGGCCATCATGCGTGGGATTACGAGGCGCGGGATGAGTACGATCGCCGCCACTCCCGCTATTCGGAGGACTCCCGACATCGAAGCCGCGCCCAAGCTGCAAGCTAGTCACCTCGACGTGTATTACGGTGCGTTCCGCGCGATTTGCGACGCATCGCTCGATGTTCCGAGCAATCACGTTACCGCGCTCATCGGGCCCTCTGGGTGCGGGAAGTCGACGTTCATCCGTGCGCTCAATCGCATGCACGATCTGACGCCCGGCGCACGCGTCAAAGGGCGCGTGCTGCTCGACGGCTCGGACATCTACGCGTCAAACGTCGACCCGGTGACCGTCCGGCATCGTATCGGGATGGTTTTTCAGCGGCCGAACCCATTCCCGAAGACGGTCTTCGAAAACGTCGTCTACGGTCCGCGCGTGCACGGCATCCGCAATCGCAAGACCTTGATGGAGATTTGCGAGCGCAGCCTTCGGCGCGCGGCACTGTGGGATGAAGTGAAGGACCGCCTCGATCGTTCGGCATTCGATCTCTCCGGCGGGCAGCAGCAGCGCGTCTGCATCGCGCGCTGTCTTGCCGTCGACCCCGAGGTCATCGTCATGGACGAGCCGGCATCGGCGCTCGATCCGATCGCAACGAGTAAAATCGAAGACCTCGTCGCCGAGCTCACGAATGATTTTACGGTTGTCATCGTCACGCACTCGATGCAGCAGGCGGCGCGCATCAGCGATTTCACCGCGTTCTTTCTTTCCGGCGAGATTATCGAGATCGGCACCACGGCGTCGATCTTCACCCAGCCGAAGGACAAGCGCACCGAAGATTACATCACGGGGCGCTACGGCTAGGTTCCTAGCCTTTCGACTACGCGTGCTTTGCGAGCCCCGCCGCTTCGAGAATGCGGCGGCCCGTGCCATGCAGAAGAAACTCGACGAACGCGCGCGCTGCCTTAGGATGCGGCGCGCCTTTCATAACGGCGACGACGTAACGAATCTCGTCGGACATCGACGCGCGTCCCGGAAAAGGAATGAACTCGAGGTGGCGAGCGCGGGCTTCGGTGGAGTAGACGACGCCCCAGTCGGCTTCTCCCGTTTCGAGTCTAACGAGTAAGTCTTGCTCCGGAAAAATCTGCGCCGGGTTTTCGTCGGCGCCGAAGAGTTGACGCTCGCCACGCGCACCTACGAGCATTCGCACCGCTTCGATGGTATAGCGCCCTTTGGGGTCGAGTCGGGGATCGGTCCGCGCGATACGCATACCGGATCCGTCGAGAAGTTGCGTACTGAACGGCACGTTTGCTTCGTCGAAGCGAATACTCGGCGGGTGATGTTTCGCTAATGCGATGCCGAGCGTCGCGCCTCCCAATGTCCAAGACTGCGCGATCAGCCCGGCGCGTGCGAGGCGTGCCATGATCGCAGGATCGACCACGATGACGACGTCGGGGTTGCGCAGGCCCGCCGTGATGAAGTTGGCGATCTCTTGACTTCCGCGACCTTCTCCTTCGAAAGTGATGTCCTGACGCGCCAGCGCCTGCGCGATCGGGCCCTCCATCGGCGTCACCAGCGAGCCTGCGTAGAGGACGGTCACGGTCTGCGGTGGCGACGCCGCGACCAGACATGTTGCCAGTGCCAGGGAGGCGAGAGCTTTAGCCATGCGCCGCCCTTCGACTTGGTTCGCTCCGCTCACTCCGCTTAGGGTGACTAAAAAAGGGCGAGGCCTTTAGGTCCTGAGCTTGTCGAGCGCCGCGCGCGGGCGTGGCAGTCGAAGGATCGGGATGACAAATGAGACCTAAGGTCAAACCTGTGCGGCGCCTATGCCCGAGATGATGCGAGCGCTCTGCAAGGTGCGGCCGGAGCCAGGGTTCGTGATGCAAGAGGTACCGGTTCCCTCGATCGGGCCGACCGACGTGCTGATTCGCGTCGATAAAGTCGGGATCTGCGGCACCGATTATCACATCTACGTGTGGGACCACTGGGCGCAGGAGCGCGTGCATCCGCCGTGCATCATCGGGCACGAGTTCATGGGATGCGTCGAGGCCGTCGGCGATGCGGTGCGCGCCGTTCGCGTCGGCGATCGCGTCTCCGGAGAAGGGCACATCGCAGACCTCACGTGCTTTCTCTGCCGCACCGGACAGGCCCACATCTGCGAGCGGCTGAAGATCATCGGCGTCGATCGCGACGGCGCGTTCGCCGAGTACATCGCGATGCCCGAGTACAACGTGTGGAAGTTGGATCCCGCGATACCCGACGTCGTCGCCGCGGTCCTCGACCCGCTCGGCAACGCTGTGCACACCGTGATGGCGGCGGGCGTCAGCACGCGCAGCGTCGCAATCACGGGCGTCGGCTCGATCGGCCTCATGGCGATTCCGGTTGCGCGCGCCGCAGGCGCCGCATCCGTCTTTGCCATCGACGTCAATCAAGCGAAGCTGAGTTTGGCTAAGCGCCTGGGTGCGGATCGCACGTTTCTCGCATCGCAGCCGGGGCTCGTCGAAGAGATCCGCGCGCTCACCAACGGCGACGGCGTCGATGTCTTGCTCGAGATGTCCGGCAGCGGCGCCGCGATCGACAGCGGTTTGCAGATGGTGCGCAATGGGGGAACCGCAGCGCTGCTCGGCATTCCCAGCGATAACGTCAACCTGAACCTCGCCGAGCGCATCATCTTCAAAGGACTGACGGTGCTCGGCGTCAACGGGAGGCTGATGTTCGAAACCTGGTATCAGACGCAAGCGCTGCTCAAGAGCGGCCGCATCGATCTGCGACCGATCATCACCCACACGCTGCCGCTCGCAGAATACGGCGAGGCCTTCGAGCTGATGCGCACGGGTGCGGCAGCGAAGATCGTCCTCGACGTGGGAGGGCCCGGCCATTAACGCGCGGTTCGAAGCAAAGCTCGCTGCCGACCTGGAGGCGCTCAAGGCGGCAGGCACCTACAAGCATCTACGCCACATCACGACGCCGATGGCGCCCGAAGTGCACATGGAGGAAGCGGGCGACGTCATCGTGCTATCATCGAACAACTACCTCGGGCTCGCCGATCAGCCCGAAGTCGTCGACGCAGGGAAGCGCGGGCTCGATCGATACGGCGCCGGAACGGCCTCGGTGCGCTTCATCTGCGGAACGTTCGACGTGCACCGCACGCTGGAGCGACGCATCGCCTCCTTCCTCGACACCGAATCCGCGCTGACGTATGTCTCCTGCTGGAACGCGAACACCGGACTCTTCCCGACGATCTGCGACGAAGGTGCCGCAATCGTCTCCGACGAGCTCAATCACGCCTCGATCATTGACGGCGTCCGTTTGGCATCGAAGGCACGTCGCGAGCGCTTCCGGCATAGCGACATGCAGGATCTCGAAGGCAAACTACGGACGGTAGGCGATGCGTTCCCCATCGTCGTCGCAACGGACGGCGTCTTTTCGATGGAGGGCGACCTCGCAAAGCTGCCCGAGATCGTCGCGCTTGCCGAGCGCTACGGCGCGATCGTCGTCGTCGACGATTCCCACGGAACGGGCGTGATGGGCGAGACCGGTCGCGGCACGATCGAGCACTTCGGTCTTACCGGTCGGGTCGCGGTCATCACCGGTACGCTCGGCAAGGCGCTCGGCGGCGCTGCCGGCGGCTTCATCGCTGCCAGCCGCGCGCTCGTCGATACGATGATCCAGCGCTCGCGCCCGCAGTTGTTCTCGAACGCGCTCCCGGCAACGGTTGCATGCAGCGCGCTCGAAGCGATCGACTACCTCGACGCACATCCCGAGCTCGTTACGCGTCTGCGCGATAACGTCGCATACTTTCGTGCGGGGCTCAGGCGCATCGGGTACCGCCCTCTGGACGGCGAGAGCGCGATCGTCCCGATCATCGTCGGCGAAACGGCGTTTGCTATTGCGATGAGTGACGCGCTCCTCAAACGCGGCGTCTTCGTGACGGGTTTCGGCTATCCGGTCGTCCCCGAGGGAACCGCGCGTATCCGCGTGCAGATGAGCGCGAAGCTAACACGCGAGGAGATGGACCGCGCGCTTGCCGCGTTCGCGACCGTGGGGAAGGACGTAGGGCTTCTCGGCTAGGAGGGACCGCGCGTTTTGCCCGGCGTAATGCGGCCGGAGCGCTACGGAATGTGGCGCGAAGCGACGTTCCCGACATATGGCTTGCGCGGCAAAATCAGCAGCGCATTGTTGAGCATGCGGTGCGGGCGCGTGAGGTAATGTCCCCAGGCCCACAGGCCGCTCGAGGCTCCGCCGTCGAGATTCATCGCGTCGTATGCCCCGAGGCGGCGCATGATGCGGGCCATCTGATGGAGCGTTCCCGTTGCGGTGGCGAGGATGAGACGACGGCCGTCGCGCGTGACGCCGACGATGCTCCGCTCGGCAATACGAAAGAGTGCGGGATCGTGAAATCCCTCGGCGTGCGGATCCAGCGCGACGCGCCCGTCGAGAAGCAGACGGGGTCCGCCACCGATCGCCTGCCACGCGTCGCCAAAGCTGCCGAGGCCCTCACCGTCGCGCCGCACGAGGCGGTACGCGATGCGGCGTCCGACGCGGAAGTGCGACGCCATCTCGGGCTCGCCGCGGACGTAGATTACGTAGCCGTCGAGCGGGATCGGGAGCGACCGGTGTGCGATCTGCACGATGACGCCGTCTTCGACCAAGACCTGAAAGCCCCGCAACCCAGTCGCACTTCCCCATGCCGGCGTGAAGATCGTGACGGTCGAGCGGCTCGCGTTCTCGGGATAGCGATTGATCCAGTACGCGAACCAGTTGTTTGGATAGGCGTAGCTGCCGTCGAGCGCGCCTTCGATGCGCAGCGGAATCTGTGCGATGCTCGCGCGGTTCTTCGCGTCGAAGAAAAGCGTGCTGCCCGAGTCGCCTTTGAAGACGAGACGGCCGTTGACGACGGTGGTGTCGATCAGGTCCTTTATCGGGCCGCGAAATGAGGATTCGAAGAACCCTCCGTCGATCGCCGCGAGGGCGTGGTGACGGAGCGCCATCTGCGCGAGCGATTCCATACGCGCGACGCGGTCGTGCCCGAGTGCCGTCTCGACGCGTACTCGGTCGAGCCGCACGACGAGGTAGGTGACGTGCCTGCCCGAGATCGTTGCGGTAGCGAACGAGACCGCCGGCCGTGCGCCGGCGCGGCAGAGTGAAACGGACGCGGCGAGAAGCAGCGTCGCATACAGGAAAGCCCGGAGTGCCACAAGAGCCATCTTGGGGTTGCTTGCTTCGAGGTTCGCGGCCGATTCCCCGTGCCAAACGCATGACTTTGCCGAGTCATCGGAGTAGTGTTGCGGGCAACGGAGGTCGTCTTCATGAGCAAATCTACTGACAAGCTGACGCGCGGGGAAGCCCTGCGCGGGCTCGTCGTCTTACCGGCGCTCGCCGGACTCCTCGCCTCGACCACGTCGATCGCGCAAGCGAAGAGCTCCAAATCACAGGTCAAGTATCAATCGCGTCCCAACGGCACGCAGAAGTGCTCGGGATGCCGGTTCTTCCATCCGGGGAAGACGGCGAGTGCGAACGGGACGTGCAGCATCGTCGAGGGCGCGATCAGCCCCAACGGCTGGTGCGTCGCGTACGCGGCGAAGTAGCCTCGCCCGCCGGTGCGCAAGGCTGTCACGTTTCTTTGTGTCGTCGGGCTCATCGGGGGGGCCGTCTTTCTCGTATTCCCGCTCGCGGCGATTCCCGATGAAACGCTCGTCGGCATCGGTGCGACGGTCGCCGCGATACTGGGACTCGTGCGAGAGATTCGCGGCGCGGCCGGGCGCGAGCGCAACGCACGCGACCTCGCCGCACGCGTCAAAGGCCCTCAGCGCTAGGACAGGCAGCCGGTAGGAGTGGTTCCGTAGGAGACGAGCCGCGCTCCCGCAGCGCGGAAGAACGCTCTCCAGAACGCGCGGATCGCGAGGACGCGCCGCTCGACGGCCCAGCCGCCTTCACCCGAGCTGATCCCCGCGACGCAAACGCGTACGCCGGAAAGGCTCGGCAGTTCGTTTGCGCGGCGGATGCTCGCGATCAAGAGCGCGATCGAGCGCGGATCGAGTTGTTGGTGCACGTCCGCCATGTTGACGAGGCTCGATTGTTCGTAGCCGGTAGAATCGAGGATGAGGATCTTGCTCGCATTCGGCTCGCCGTTGAATCGATCCATTGCGGCCATCGTTGCGGCGATGATCTCGGTATGTCCGCTCGAGCGGTCGGCTTCGAGGCGGCGTTCGACCGTTGCGAAAAGGCCACGCAGCAACGCCTGATTCCGCAGCGTCGACTGCAGCGGGTTGGCGCCGAAGGCGGAGGAGCGTTCGAGCGTAACGTCGGCGACAGGTGCATCGGTGTACGCATGATCGCCGATCGGCGCGACGACGAGCGTGTCACCGGCGCCGACGTAAGGCAGAACCGCTGTCTTGAGAATGCGCATCTCACGCGGCCACGCGGCACCGGGTGCTGCATCGCGTACGTTTGCCAGGACTTGAATGAAGCGCGTGCGCGGCCCACAGCCGACAAGCAGCGTCGCGCACGCGACGGCGAGCAAGCCGAGTTTAAGCGACGGCAACGGTGCTCGGCAGCGGAGCGTACTGTATGCGGGGCTCTTCCAGTTGCGCCGGCGGCCAAAGCGAGGGCTGATAGACATCTTCAATCTTGAAGCCGGCTTCGTCCGGATACGATGCGCCGCCCCACGCTCGCTGTAGCCCGCGCCAATAGGCATCGAGCAGAATGTTGTGCGCGTCGACCTCACGCCGCACCGCGATGTCGCGCATGTCTTCGATCACTTTACCGCGCTCGTAGGCCGCTTGGATGGCTTCGCGCAGGCGGCTCTCGTCGCGTTCGGCATCCTCGAGCGAACGCCGCTTACGGCGCACGGCGCTCTTGGCTTCGACGACGCGGCGCGGAACGCGTTCGTCCTCGCCCGGCTCGCTGTAGCGCGATGCGAAGGTCGAAACCATGAGAAAGACGATGCCGATCGCTAAGAATGCATAGAGGATTCGTTGATCGCTCACCTGCGTCGCCTCGCGCAGATAGGTGGTTCGGAAGTAGGCGCCGGCGAGAAGAAGGCCGACCCCGGCCGCCGTGATTACGAGCGCCGAGAGATAATGCCGGATGCGCAACTGTTTGCCGATGATATGGCCGAGCAGGGGAACGAGAATTGAGATACCGCCGGCCAAAACGGCGGTGAGCGCGAGGCTCTCGCCCAGCACTTGCATGACCATGAGATTGAACGGAAACTCCAGCACGACGAGCGCCGCCATCACCCACGGGTAGAGACGGTGGCTGAAGACCACCTCCGCGGGGCGTTCGGAACCGCCGTCGTGCGGCAGCTCGCGCACTCGCTGGAGTTTGTCTAAGGCGTCACCGTGTTCGTGCGCGAGCCGTTGCAGGCGCGGCCCGATCGAGACTTCGTAACGCGCGACGAGACGGCGATACCGCTGCGAGGGATCGACGATCTGCTGCCGACAGCGCGCCGTAATCCCGTCGGCGACGAGACGCGCGTGCTGCGAGATGCCGTCGGCGTACGGGAAGAGCTTTGAATGCTCGCTCCCTCGCAGGAGTTTGGCGGTTGGGCGCGCGTCGCGGCAACCCGCAACGTACGCACACCAATGACGAAGAAAAGAGACTACCATTGCCCTCACTTGGAGGAACGCGGATGCTCTCCGCTTGGTTCCGTAAGCTACCGAGCGCGACGAAAAGCCCCTCGGAGAGTATCTCTCGAGGGGCTTTTCGGAACTTGGTTGCGGGGGATGGATTTGAACCATCGACCTTCGGGTTATGAGCCCGACGAGCTACCGGACTGCTCCACCCCGCGGCGCGTACTCTGCTACGGCTCCGAGGCCGGTCCCTGCTCGGGACCCCATTTAGGACCCCATGGTTGCACTCGGGGTATCGGGGACCGGTGGCGAAAGCGAGGGGCGTGCATCTTGCTGCAGGCCCTCCTTTCGACGCGGCCGTTCGGTCCATGCCGAAGATTCATCTTCACTGCCACCTCGAGGGAACGCTGCGTCCGCAGAGCTTCCTCGACCTTGCGGCGCGCGACGGAATCGAAACGCAGAATCCCGCCGACGTCTACCGCTTTGCCGATTTCGCAGCGTTTCTTCGTACGTTCATGGCGGTTTGCCAGGCACTGCGCACGCCGGACGACTACGCGCGTGTCGCCCGCGAGTTCGTGACGGACGCCGCCGCCCAGAACGTCGCGTACGGCGAGATCTTCGTCTCGCCGTCGGTCTGGAAGTACTTTCACCCCGAGTTGGACGTGCGCGAGGCCCTCGCCGCGATCTCTGGCGAGCTGCGGCGCGCAAAGGGCGCACCGTTCGCCTTGATCCTCGACGTAACGCGGAACTTCGGACCGCAGAGCGCGATGGGCACCCTCGATCTCGCGCTTGCGTGCGGCAGTCTCGACGTCATCGGGATCGGACTCGGCGGCGACGAGGCGCGTTTTGCGGCGGAGCCTTTTGCCGAGGTTTTCGCGCGCGCGCGAGCACAAGGTTTGCACGCGGTCGCGCACGCGGGCGAGGCGGCCGGCGCGCAGAGCGTCCGTGCCGTCGTCGAAGTGCTCGGCGCGGAGCGGGTTGGACACGGCATCCGCGCGCTCGAAGACCCGGCGCTTGTCGAGCTGCTGGCGCAGCGAGGAATCGCGCTGGAAATCTGTCCGACGTCGAACTTTTTGACCGGCGCCGCCGATCCCGAGCAGCCGCACCCGCTCTTCGCGTTGCATCGGGCCGGCGTTCAGGTCGTTATCGATGCAGACGATCCTGCGCTCTTCGGAACGTCGATTGAATCCGAGTATCGCTACGTCGCGCAGGTCGCCGGGCTGTCGGCCATGCGCGGCTTTGTACAAAACGCCGTGGAGGCGAGCTTTGCAAGCCCGCAGCGTAAGCAGGCACTTCGCTCCACGGTCCTTGAAGAGTAGCCGCGATGCCTGGACACTCGCATTCGCACTTCGCCGAATCGTTCGAAATGTATATGAAAGCGATCTATCGCCTCGAGCGGGAAGGTCCCGGCGCCACGACGTCGGTACTCGCGACCGAGCTCGGCGTCTCGCCGGCGTCGGTTTCGGGAATGCTGAAGAAGCTCGTCGGAGAGGGATACGTCGAGCACGAAGCGCGCGGCGACGTACGCCTGACGCACCAAGGTTTGGAGGCTGCCGTTCGCGTGGTGCGGCGAAACCGGCTGGCGGAACGTCTGCTCACCGACGTGCTCGGCATGCCGTGGGACGACGTGCATGCCGAAGCCTGCATCTTGGAGCACGCGATCACGGACCGCGTTGAGGAGCGATTGATCGACGTTCTCGGCAACCCGCTGACGTGTCCGCACGGTCATCCGATTCCCCCGCGCGACTTGAGCCGGCCGGAACCGGTCGGCGAGCCGCTGGCGCAAGCCGACGCCGGCAGCGACGCGACGGTCTGCGGCGTGACCGAGGTGCCGCCGGAGATGCTCCGCTACCTGGGCGAGATCGGCCTGCGGCCGGGCGTCCGCGTGCGCATCGTCGAGAAAGCGCCGCTCGGCGGCCCGGTAACGGTCGAGGTCGCTGGACGGCAGCTCGCGATCTCGCTCGAACTCGCGCGTATGGTACTCGTGACGCTGGAAGCGGTGGCGCTCCAGTGAGGACGCCCGCCGTCGTCACGGGCTTTCTCGTCGTCGTCAACGTTCTCGTCTTTCTTTGGGAGATCGTGACGATCGGACCCGGGATGTTCAGCGGCAACATTCCGGACCCCAATGCCTACTATAACGCGGGCGCTCTCGTGCCGCTTGCGGTAACGCAGAATCATGAATACTGGCGCATCATCACGAGTGCGTTCTTGCACGCGAACCTCATGCACATCGGGTTCAACATGTTCGCGCTGTGGATCTTCGGGCGGTTCATCGAGGCCGCTCTGGGCTCGCCGCGCATGCTCTTCGTGTACGCGGTATCGCTCGTGGCGTCGGGTTTGAGCGTCGTGTACTTCAGCCCTCCCGACGTCGCCACGCTCGGTGCGAGCGGCGCAATCTTCGGCTTGATCGGCGCGCTCTTCGCCATCGGCTTCAAGTTCGGCAAGCACGGCATGGATCTTGTGCGCGCGAACCTGCCGATGCTGATCTTGAACTTGATCTTCACCTTCGCGTTTCCCAATATCTCGTGGCAGGCGCACGTGGGCGGTCTGCTCGCGGGCTTTGTCGTGACCTTCGCGATCTACTTTCCGCCGAAGCGGGTACGGCCGGAGGTCGTCGACGTTGGCGGCGGCACCATTTTAGATGCGGAGTATCAGGAGCCGCCCGAGAACGCTAGCCGCGCGGGCTCGTAAGGAGCCTCGCAGCTGCGGGCGGGTGGCGAGCGCGGACGGTCTGCCGGCGTAGAGCGTCACCGAACGAGATCGTGCAAGCGCGCTGATGGTATTTCGTAGGAACGCGAGGGTCGCCAATGGAGAACGCTAATATATCTCACGAGCCGGTGGCCCATGGAATCAATGACACGGTCGAAGATCTTTTAGGCGGGCGGGGGCCGTTTGCGAGTGCGTTTGCGAACTTCGAGGCGCGCCCGGGCCAAGTCCAGATGGCAAAACTCGTCGAGCGCGGCATTCTCGAAGGCGTGCACACGATCGTGGAGGCTGGCACGGGCGTCGGGAAGTCGCTCGCCTACCTCATTCCCGCAGTGCGCAGCGGGAAGAAGGTCGTGCTCTCGACGGGGACCATCGCGCTGCAGGAGCAGCTCGTCGAAAAAGATATTCCGCTCGTCGCACGCGCGTTGGATGTGCCGCTGCGCGTCACGCTGCTCAAAGGTCGTAATCACTACCTCTGCAAGGAGAAGTACGAGCGCATGCGCTCCGAACGGCTCGTGCCGTCATCGCGCTCGATGCAGCAGGTGTGGGAATGGGCCGACCGCACCCCGACGGGCGACCGCGCGGAGCTGCGCTTCATGCCGGGCGCGCAAGAATGGGAGCAGGTCAACGCCGATGCCGACGACTGCACGGGCGAGTTCTGCAAGCACTTTCGCGACTGCTGGTTTTTCAAGAAGCGCGACGAGGCGAAGTACGCGGATCTCGTCGTTGTCAACCACGCGCTATTCTTTCTCGATCTGGCCATGGGCGGCGGACTCTTGCCGCCGTACGATGTCGTCGTGCTCGACGAAGCGCACCAATGCGAACGCTGGGCGACCGACGCGCTGACGGGCACCGTGTCACGGCGCACCGTCGGGCGCATGATGCGCAAGCTCCATCGCGTCTATCGCCTTCCCGCAGCGCTCGACGCGGAGATCGACGAAAGCGTTCGGGCTCTCGAGCACGCCCTTGCGAAGGGCCCTGCGGAGCGCTACGCGCTCATCGAAAACGACGACGTGGACCGCGCGCTCGATGCGCTGCGTAACGCGCTCTACCGCGTGGAGAACTGGCTTCACTCGCACTGGCACGACGCGCTCCTGCGTCCGCCCGAGAATGACGCGGAAGCCGAGCGACGCCGAGAGCTTGCCACGCGGCCGTTGCTGGCCCACATCGCGACGATCGATCGTGCACAATCCCCGCGCGAAGAAACGATCGCGTGGGTCGAGCGCAGCGATGCAGACGCAACGTTCGAGGTGAAGAGCGCGCCGCACGACGTAGCCGATTTTCTGCGTCAGGCGCTTTTCGCGCGAACGTCGAGCGTGGTGCTGACGAGCGCGACGCTGTCGGTGAGCGGTTCCTTCGATTTTCTTCGTCGCACCCTCGGCATCGACGAAGCACAGGAGCTCGTGGCGCCGTCGCCGTTCGATTACGCGCGGCAGGCGCGGCTCTTCATCGCGCCCGCGGCGCTCAATCCGAAGTCCGCGGACTTCGCGCGCCGGGCTGCGCCGATCGTCGAGGAGTGTCTCGAGCGCTCGCGCGGCCGTGCGTTCGTTCTGTTCACGTCCTATGCCCGGTTGCGGGAGGTGCATGGCTTTCTGCGCGAGCGCGTCGCATTTCCGATTCGCCTGCAGGGGGAGCTTCCGCGCGCACGGCTCCTGGAATGGTTTCGTGCGACACCGAACGCGGTGCTCTTCGCCACGGGCACGTTTTGGGAAGGCATCGACATCGTCGGCGATCAGCTCTCGTGCGTCATCATCGACCGGCTGCCATTTCCCTCACCCGCCGATCCGCTTGTCGCCGCGCGCGTGCAATCGCTGCAGGCGCGCGGCCTGGACGGCTTCGACAACTATATGGTTCCCGCTGCCACCATGCGCTTGAAACAGGGCTTCGGACGGCTCATTCGCAACACCGGCGACCGCGGCGTCGTGGCGTTACTCGACGGCCGCGCCGCCGGTACGCGCTACGGTGCAACCATCCTGGACGCGCTGCCGAATGCGACGCGCATCGATCATTTGGAACAGCTCACCGAGCTATTCGATTGAGTTTACGAAAAGCGCTAATCAGCCACGCGAGGCCCTCGACGTAGCGCGGCCCCGGGCGCTCGAGCAGCGACGCGTCCGGGATTACGAAGACGCGATGCCGGCGTATGGCGCGAAGGCTACGCCAGGGCTCGCGCCCTTCGACGCTGCGGATTTCGGTCGATGGATCGGTGACGATGGCATCGGGCTGATCGCGCAAGAGTGCCTCGGCGCTATACTCGCCGTACGCGGCGCCGAGCTTGTGAGCGGCATTGCGCGCGCCGGCCAGACGCAAGAGCGTGGCGATATAGGAGCCTTCGCCGGCCGTCCAAATCGGCTGCGTTGCGATGACGACGAAGATGGACGGCGGGCGCGCAAAACGCGCCTCGCTGCGCGTAAGGCGCAAGGTCTCTTGCTGAAGTCGCTTGATCTCGGCTGCCGCCTCGCGCTCGCGGCCCGTGAGCGCGCCGATTCGCCGCAGATCGACGAAGATGTCGTCGTACGAGTCGTCCGGGAGCGTCTCGACGTCGATCCCGGCGCGTTGCAGCGGCACGAGAAAACGCATCTGCGCGGGGATGGCGAGCACGACGTCGGGATGCAGTTCGACGATGCGCTCGACGTCGACGCTGGCAAAGTCGGCGACAATGGGCACGCGGCGCACGGCCGGGACGTCGCCAGTTCCCGACGAAACGCCGACGATCCGCCCCGCGGCGCCCAGCGCCACGAGGTCCTCGACGAAAGAGGGCATGAGCGCGATGACGCGCCGCTGCTGCGACGCGACGTGGCGTTCGTGCGGCACCGCGCATGCGCAGAGCGCGAGAAGCAGCAGGAAGGCTCCCGCGCGCCGACAATCCTGGAAGCGTAAGCTTGCGCGGGAAGCCGGTGAGAAGCCGGTACGGTCGCGCCACTGTATGCGGGATACCCGCGAGTCAGAATACGCAGCAGGCTTTACGAGCATCTTCCGCCTCGCGTCAAGGAAAGGAATGCCATGATCATCGCACCGCTCTTTGCGGCGCTTATCGCCTCTGCGCCTTCCCCCTCTCCCACGCCCACGATACTGCCGATCGCGCACGTGTTCACGAGCGACCGCTCCTCGGAATCGGCCGCTCGCACGGCACGCACGACCTACGTCGTGACGCACGCCGATATCGTTCGCGACGGGTACCTGACCGTTGCCGACGCGCTGGCGCACGTTCCAGGCGTCGACGTCGCACGCTACGGCGGCTTCGGATCGCTCTCGAGTGTGAGTATCCGCGGCTCTTCGAGCGCGGAAGTGCTGGTCTTGCTCGACGGTATGCCGGTTGCTGGATCGCAGATCGCGTCGCTCGACCTCGGGCAGATCCCGACGACCGGCGTCGACCGTATCGAGATCGTCGAAGGCGGCGGCTCGACGCTCTACGGCTCGGGCTCGATGGGCGGCATCGTCAACATCATCACCGCGTCGGCGCCGCGATCGGGCGCGACGGCCGAAGCCGGTTCCTTCGGAGAGCGCTCGCTCGCAGTGCAGACGCCGCTCATCTCGCTCTCGCGAACGATTGCGGCCAACGATTATCCGCTACCCGGGGGCGTGCAGCAGAATGCCGACGCGTCGCTGAGCTCGCTGCGCGCGGCGTACTCGCACGATCTCGGCGCGGTGCATTTGGCATTCTCCGGCGACCTCGTCGACGAACACGTCGGCGTTCCCGGTCCGCAGGGCTTCTATTCGCCAACGAGTCGTGAAGGAACCGTCGACCGGAACGCGCGCGTCACGCTTTCGCACGACGGCGCGCGCGCGGCGCTTTCGATCGAGTTCGGCGCGTCATCGTCGGATCTCGCATTTGCGTGCGACACGCCGGTCGACCCCGAGTGCCCGAACGCCTATCTGACGCCGCCCGTTCCTGCGTACGCGCAGCTTCTGACCGAAGAGCGAACCATGGCCGATCTGCGTGACGTCGTCGACAACGGCAGCGAGCATCTCGTCTATGGAATCGATCTGACCCGAGGCGCAGCACGAGTCGACGACGGGATCGACGCACTCCAGATTCATCCCTTCGATCAGACCGCGGCCTACGTGCAGTCGCAATGGTTCGACGCGCGCGGCGACGAGATCTATGCCGGACTCCGCGGCGAGAACGACGGCGCCCCCGGTGGCGCGCTCTCGCCGTCGATCGGTGGAATTGCGCGACTTTCGAGCGACGTGAGCCTGCGTTGGAACGCCGCGACCGCATTCCGCGCGCCGACCGAGGAGGAGCTCTACTATCCGTTCTTTTCGAACCCCGGACTCGTCGCTGAGAAGGCGCGCGTCGCGGACGTGACGCTCGTCGACGATGCGCTGCTCGGCGGCGTCAGCCTCGGCTGGTTCACGACCGACGGGCGAGATTTCATCGCCGATAATCCGGTGACATTCGTCCCCGAGAACATCGGACACGCAATCGTGCAAGGCCTCACGCTCGAAGCGCGCACCCGTACGTACGACGGGTTTTCCGCTCACGTGGCCGTGACCAACCTCTATCGCGCACAGGACCTCGACACGCAGACGCGCATCGCCGGACGCGGCCCCGTCTTCACGGTCGTGAGCGGATTGCAGTACGCCGCGCCGGCGCGGAGCCGTTTCGAGGGATTCGGCGTCCAAACGATCTCGAAGGGCGCGCGCGGGATCGTCAACCCGGCTTTGCCGGCGTTCGATCAGCCGGTCGCGTACACGCGCGTCGACGCGTACGTCGGCTACCGCGTATCGCCACTTCTCTTGCTCGCGGTGCGCGGGTACGATCTCACCGGCGCGCGGTACTCAGAGTTCGGTACGTACGCTCCTTCGTCGGTCGCCTTCTATGCGTTTCCGGTTCCTGGGCGTTCGTTCTCCGTCGAGCTGAGAACGCGGTAGCCGGGTCGAAGGCTCCGCCCGATGCGTAGAGAGCTCACGCTTCGCGCGCTGCTCTTGGGCGGCGCGATCACGCTCGTCTTCACGGCGGCGAATGTCTATCTCGGCCTGAAGGTCGGGTTGACGTTCGCCTCGTCCATCCCGGCGGCGGTCATCTCCATGGCGGTGCTGCGCGCGTTCAGGAACGCGACGATCGTCGAGAACAACATCGTACAGACCGTGGCCTCCGCCGCGGGCACGCTCTCATCGGTCATCTTCGTGCTGCCGGGTCTCGTGATGGTCGGATGGTGGAGCGGCTTTCCATTCTGGCAGTCGTTCTGGATCATCGCCGCCGGCGGCGTGCTCGGCGTGATGTACAGCGTACCTCTGCGCAGAGCACTCGTAACGCACTCGGATCTGCCGTATCCGGAAGGCGTCGCTGCAGCGGAGGTTTTGAAGGTCGGCGCCGGCGAGCATCGGGAAGAGGCCGCCGCCGAGAACCGCACGGGGCTGCTCGCGCTCGTCGTCAGCTCGATCGCGTCGGCCGGATTTCAGCTGCTCTCGGCCATGCAACTCTTCGCGAGCACGTTCAGCGCGTATTTCCGGTTCGGCGCTTCTGCGACCGGCATCGGCTTGAACGGCTCGCTCGCGCTGATCGGCGCGGGGCACCTCATCGGCTTGACCGTCGGCCTCGCGATCTTCGCGGGGCTCGTCATCGCTTGGGGCATCGCGATGCCGATTCTCACCGCACTGCATCCCATGGCCGGCGCCGCCGGCGACGTCGCCATCGCAACGTGGTCGCAGTACGTGCGGTTCATCGGTACCGGCGCCATCGGCGTCTCAGCGATCTGGGCAATCGGCCGGCTCGTCGCGCCCGTCTGGAACGGCCTGCGCGCCGCGATGGCCGCCTCGCGCTCTCGTCGCGACGGCGGGAATGCCGCCCTTCCGATCGTCGAGCGCGACCTGCCGATCGGAATCGTCGCCGTCGTGGGTCTGATTTCGTTGATTCCGATCGCGATCGCACTCGATGCGTTTCTCTCGCGCGGCGCGTACGGCACCGTTGTCGTTCCGCTCGTGATCGCCGCCGTCATCTATATCGTGATCGCCGGGTTCTTCGTCGCCGCTGCGTGCGGCTACATGGCAGGCCTGATCGGCTCGTCGAACAGCCCGGTGTCGGGGTTGGCGATTCTCGCGGTTATCGGTGCGTCACTGCTGCTCGCTCTGCTCGCGCATACGGCAGGGGCGCCGGCCTCCGCAGCGCTCGTGGCATACGCGCTCTTCGTGACCGCGGTGATCATCAATGTCGCAACCATCTCGAACGACAACCTGCAGGATCTCAAGACGGGCCAGCTCGTCGAAGCTACGCCGTGGAAGCAACAGGTGGCGCTCGTCGTCGGCGTGCTCTTCGGTGCGGTCGTCATTCCGCCGATTCTCAATCTGCTGAACAAGGCGTACGGATTCGGCGGGCACGGCTTGCCGGCGCCGCAAGCGACGCTGATCTCGACGCTCGCAAAAGGCGTGATCCAAGGGAACATCGACTGGAGCCTCATCGGCGTGGGTGCGATCGTCGGTGGGCTCGTCGTCGCCGCGGACGAAGTCGGACGCATGACGCGCCGGTTTCGCTTACCCCCTCTTGCGGTAGGACTCGGGATCTATCTGCCCGCCGCGACGACCGCTCCAGCCGTCGTCGGCGCGATCTTCGGTGCGCTCTACAATCGCTGGGTCGCAAAGAAACCCAATGCGGCGGCGGCGCGACGGTTGGGCGTACTCGTTGCCTCCGGGTTGATCGTGGGCGAGAGTCTCTTCGGCGTCGGGCTCGCGGGGATAATCGTTGCGAGCGGCAAAGCGTCGCCGCTCGCCGTCGTCGGCGATTGGTTTACGAACTGGGGATCGCTTTTCGGCGTGATTGCGTTCGTCCTAACGCCGTGGCTGCTGTACCGTTGGGTCGGCATCCGCGCCCGTCGCCTCGCGTCATCCTGAGGAAGCGCTCACGACTCGTCTTGCGCGACCTCGCCCTTCGCGCGATCCTGCAAGTCTTTGACGATCGCTGAATCGGCGAGCGTCGTGATGTCACCGAGCGCGCGCCCTTCGGCGACGTCGCGCAGGAGCCGGCGCATGATCTTCCCGCTGCGCGTCTTGGGAAGTTCGGGCGTGAACGTGACGTACTTTGGACGCGTGAACTTGCCGAGCTTCTCCCCGACGAAATCTCGCAGCTCGTTTGCGAGCGCCTCCGACCCGTTCTCGCCGCCTCGAAGCGTGACGAACGCGTAGATCGCCTGACCGGTGATATCGTCGAGCTTCCCGCAGACCGCGGCTTCTGCAACCTTCGGGCTGCCGACGAGCGCGCTCTCGACTTCCGTCGTCGAGATGCGGTGGCCGCTGACGTTCATTACGTCGTCGATGCGGCCCATGAACCAATAGTTTCCATCCCGATCGCGCCTGCAGCCGTCGCCGGCAAGATAACGATGCGCGAAGCGCTTCCAATACGTCTCTACGTAGCGCTGGTCGTCACCCCAGATGCCGCGCAACATTCCCGGCCACGGCCGCGTGATGACGACGTAGCCGCCGCCACCGAGCGGCACCGATTCGCCTTGGTCGTTGACGATGTCGGCGCCGATCCCGGGGAGCGGCTGCGTTGCGCTTCCGGGCATGAGCGTCGTGATCCCAGGCAGCGGCGAGATCATGATGCCGCCAGTCTCCGTCTGCCACCACGTATCGACGACCGGGGTGCGGCCGCCGCCGATGTGCTCGCGATACCAGATCCATGCCTCCGGATTGATGGGCTCGCCGACCGTTCCCAGTAGCCGCAGTGACGAAAGGTCGCGCCGCTGCGGATACTGCGCGCCCCACTTCATGAACGTTCTGATCGCCGTTGGAGCGGTATAGAGAATCGTGACCTTGTAGCGCTCCACGATCTCCCAAAGCCGGTCCTTGTCCGGGTAGTCAGGCGTACCTTCGTAGATGACCGACGTCGCGCCGTTCGCAAGCGGGCCGTAGACGATGTACGTATGCCCGGTTACCCAACCGATGTCCGCCGCGCACCAGTAGACGTCCGTCTCAGGCTTCAAATCGAAGACCAGCATGTGCGTCATTACCGCGTGCGTGAGGTAACCGCCCGTCGTGTGCTTGATGCCCTTCGGCTTCGCGGTAGTACCGCTCGTGTATAAGAGGTAGAGCAAGTCCTCGGCGTTCATCGCCTCCGGCTCGCATGTCGAGGGCTGATCCGCGACGACGTCCTGCCACCAACGATCGCGCCCGCGTTGCATCGGCACGGGGTCGCCGACGCGCTTTGCGACGATGCAGTGCTTGACGCTCGGCGTGTGTTCGAGCGCGGCATCGACGTTCTGTTTCAACGCCACCGTGCCGCCGCGACGGCGCGCATAATCCGCGGTGATGACGGCGACGCACTGCGCGTCGTTGACGCGATCGACGATCGAATCGGGGGAGAATCCGCCGAAGATGACGGAGTGGGCCACGCCGATGCGCGTGCACGCGAGCATCGCAATGGGCAGCTCGGGGATCATGCCCATGTAGATGGCGACGCGGTCGCCACGTTTGATCCCTAAAGCGCGCAAGCCGTTGGCGAAGCGGCAAACGTCGTCGAGCAGCTGCTCGTAGGTGATCTCCCAGCGATCGCCCGGCTCGCCCTCGTAGTAGTAGGCGACTTTCGCACCCTTGCCGGCGCGGACGTGCCGATCGAGGCAGTTGACGGAGACGTTCAGCTCGCCGTCGGAAAACCAGCGGGCGAACGGCTCGTTCCACTCGAGAATCTTCGTGAAGGGCTTGCTCCACTCGAGCGTCCTCGCCCACCCTGCCCAGAAGGCCTCGAAGTCGCGCTCGGCCTCGGCGTAGATGCCGGGTTTTGCGTTGGCTTGGGCGGCAAAGTCGGGGGGCGGCGGAAAGCGGCGGCTCTCCTCGAGGAGTGCCTCGATGGCCGAAGCGGTGTCCATGACGCGCATTTAGGGCGCGCCCTTTGGCACTCCTGGCTAAGGAGTGCTAATATAGAGCGGATGAAGCCGCCCCACCTCGACGAGCGCAAGGCATATATCCTCGCGACGGTCGTCTATGAGTACGTGGCAACCGCCGAGCCCGTCGCGTCGCAGACGCTCACGCAAAAATACAACCTCGGCGTGAGCTCGGCAACCGTGCGCAACGAGATGGCAGAGTTGGAAGCCGCCGGGTATCTCGTGCAGCCGCATACGTCCGCGGGCCGCGTGCCCTCAGATGCCGGGTACCGCACCTACGTCGACGACTTGATGCAGCCGGAGGCGCTCACGATCGCCGACCGGCGCCGCATCCGCGACGACCTGAAGGACGCAAGCCACGAGCTCGACGAGCTCGTCGAGCAGACGACGCGGCTTCTGGGCAAGCTCTCGAAGAGTCTGGCGTTCGTAACGAAGCCGCAGAGCGAAGCGCAGTTATTCAAGCACGTTCAGCTGATCTCGATCGCTCCGCGCACCGGCGTTGCCGTGGTCGTGACGTCGTTCGGGGTGTCGGCGCAGAGCCTGTTCGAGTTGAATAGCGACGTTTCGGCGGAGGATCTCACGCGTCTCTCGAGCGCGCTCAACGCTCGCTATGCAAACCGTCCGCTGCACGACATCGGCGACGGCGAGGTCACCGGTGTCGTCGCCGAGCTCGGCCTCGGCGACGACGTGCGCGGCGCACTCACGACCGCGCTGCAGAGCGCGCGCGCGAGCGAGGTGCCCGAGATCGCGGCGGCCGGGGCGCAGAATCTCCTCGACCAGCCGGAGTTCGCCGACGTCCGTAAACTGCGCTCGATCCTACGCATCGTGGAGGAGCAGCGGACGCTGTATGATATCGTTGCAAACGCCATCGTGAGCGATAACCCCAGCGTCAAGATCGGTCACGAACTCGGAAACGAAGAACTCGCCGACCTCTCCGTCGTAACCGTGCCGTATCGCTTCGGTCCGAAGGCGACCGGCATGCTCTCGATTCTGGGGCCACGCCGCATGCCGTACGCGCGGCTGCTCGCGCTCGCATCGGGAACCGCGGAATCGCTCTCGGCGCGTCTCGCAGACGCGGAAATCCGGTAGACGTAAGACGCGCGATGCCAACGAAGGACTATTACGAGACCCTCGGGGTTGCGCGCAACGCATCACCCGACGAGATCAAGCGTGCGTATCGCAATCTCGCACGCAAGCACCATCCCGACGTCGCCGAGGACAAGGCTAGGGCGGAGCGCTATTTCAAGGAGATCAACGAAGCGTACGAGGTGCTTTCTGATCCGCACAAGCGCGCTCACTACGATCGCTTCGGTAGTGCCGACGACGGCGCGATGGGCGATTTCGGGTTCACCGGCTTCGGTGCGGGCGGCTTCGGCGACATCTTCGATATGTTCTTCGGGGACGCGCGCGGTCAAGGAAAACGCGGCGGCCCGCAGCGGGGCGCCGATTTGCGGTACGATCTCGAGATCACGCTCGAAGACGCATTCTCGGGCGTCACAAAAGAGATCGCCTACGGACACTTCGCGCAATGCGCAAAATGTAACGGCAGCGGCGCGCTTCCCGGGACGCTCGTCGTGCCGTGCGGACGGTGCGGCGGCTCCGGCATGGTTCGCTCGGTGCGGCAGACACCGCTCGGCCAGTTCGTCACGCAGACGACGTGCACGACGTGTCACGGTGAAGGGCAGGTCGTTTCGCAGCCCTGCGACGCATGCGCGGGCGAAGGGCGCCATCACATTCAGAGCACGCTGACGGTGAAGGTGCCGGCCGGCGTCGACGACGGCTCGCGCATTCGCATCGCCGGGAAAGGCGAAGCGGGCCTGCATGGCGGACCCGTTGGCGATCTCTACGTCTACCTTACGCTCGCTCCGCACGAACGCTTCGCTCGTGAGGGCCTCGACACGTCGGTCGAAGTGCCTCTTGGCTTCACGCAGGCTGTGCTCGGCGCGACGATCGGCGTTCCGAGCCTTGAAGGCGAGCTGCCGCTTACGATCCCGCCCGGCACGCAGAGCGGAACGATCCTCGAGCTTCGCGGGCGCGGCATGCCCGAGGTTCATGGGTCGCGACGCGGCGATCATCGCGTGACCGTCAGGATCGTCGTCCCTTCGAAGTTGACGAAGCGCCAGCGCGAGGTACTCGAGGAGTTCGCGCACGAGGGCGGCGATCACGGAGAGGAGCCGTCGTTCTTCGATCGCGTGAAGGACGCGTTTCGACCATAGCACGCCTCTTCGTGCCCGGTACGCACGAACCAGGTGAGAGCGTCCTGATCGAGGGCGAGGACGCGCATCATATTCGCACCGTGCTGCGCCTGCGCGCCGGAGATCGCATCGAAGTGATCGATTCGACGTCGCGTGACTTCGATGCGGAGATCGCGTTTGCGGGTACGGATGTCGTTGCGCGTCTGCTCCAGGAGCGCGAGGCGCATCGAGAGCCCGGCGTACGCGTCGACGTCGCACAAGCACTTCCGAAGGGTGCCAAGATGGACTACGTCGTCGAAAAGGCGACGGAGCTCGGCGTCGCGGCAATCCTCCCGTTCACCAGCGAGCGCACGATCGCGCGCGCGGGTGGGAAGGAGAAGCTCGCGCGCTGGAAGCGGATCGCGCGCAGCGCGGCGCAGCAGTGCGGCCGTCGTGCGGCGCCGGTGGTTGCAGAGCCGGTGGCGTTCTCCGAGGTGCTCGCGCGCGTGCAGGAGTACGATCTCGTGCTCTTTGCGTGGGAGAGCCTCCGCGCGGCACCACTGCGCGAATCGCTGCCCCGCTCGTTGCACGGCGCGCACCGGGTTCTCGTCATCGTCGGGCCGGAAGGCGGCTTCTCTCACGCCGAAGCCGACGCCGCGCTCGCATGCGGAGCAACCGTCGTCTCGCTCGGGCCGCGCATCCTTCGCACCGAGACGGCGGCGCTCGCGCTGCTTGCGGTGCTCGCGTACGAAAGTGAGGGGAGAACGGAATAACGAGCGCCCGCGTCGTAATATAACCGATTAAGCATGGCAACGATTCCGTTCTCGATGGTGATCCCGACCTACAACGAGGCGGGCGGCATCGAAAGGCTGCTGCGGGCGATCGACCGCGTCTGCCGCGATAACCGTCTCGATGCGGAGATCGTCGTCGTCGACGACAACTCGCCTGATGGTACCGGATCCATCGTCGACCGACTGGCCTGCGAGCTCCCCGTCCGCTGCGTGCACCGCCCCGGGAAGATGGGTCTGTCGAGCGGCGTGATCGACGGCTGGAAGACCGCACGGCCGGAGTCCGTCGCGCTCGGCGCGATGGATGCCGACTTCAGCCACGATATCACCATCCTGCCGAAGATGGTCGCGGCTCTGGAGGCCGGCTACGGCCTCGCCGTCGGGAGCCGCTACGTCTCTGGCGGGGGAATCAGAAACTGGCCGATGCGCCGGATCGTCACGTCGCGCGTTGCCTGCGCGCTCGCTCGCCCGCTGACGCGCGTCAAGGACATCACGAGCGGATACTTTTTGGTTCGGCGCGACGCGCTCGAGAACGTGGCGCTCGACCCGATCGGCTTCAAGATCGGACTCGAAGTCATCGCTAAAGCGCACTACGGGAAGGCAGTGGAGATCCCGTACGTCTTCACCGATCGCACGACCGGCGAGTCGAAGCTGAATCGGCGCGAGATATTCAACTATCTCAAGCAGCTGCGCAAGCTCTACGCGGCGAGACTCTTGCCCCGCAGGAGCGCTGCCTGATGCCGATGCCGGAGTGGCTGCACGTGCGTCGCGGGAAGGACGAGGAGCGAAACGCAGCTCAATGGAGCAAGTGCCCTGAATGCGGCGAGATGCTCTACCGGCGCGATCTCGCCGCCAACTTGTGGGTCTGCTCGCGCTGCAACCATCATTTCCGTATGGGCGCGTACGATCGCATCAGCGGCATCGTCGACGGTGACTTCGCCGAGATCGGTGCCGACGTCCAGGTCGGCGATCCTCTCGTGTGGACCGATCGCAAGAGCTATCCGGCCAAGCTCGCCGGCGATCGCGAGAAGAGCGGGCTCAGCGAGGGCGTCGTCTGCGGGTTCGGTCAGATCGGAGGCTTCGACGTCGGGCTCGGCGTCATGGATTTCCATTTTCGCGGCGGAACGATGGGAACCGTCGTCGGCGAGCGTATCGCGCTGCTGCTCGAAGAAGGCCGTACGCGCGCGATCCCCTGCATCATCTTCACGGCGTCCGGTGGCGCTCGCATGGAGGAGGGGATGTTCGCGCTGATGCAGCTTGCGAAGACGACGGCTGCGGTTACGCGCTTCATGGACGATGGCAATCTCTTGATCGCCGTTCTGACCGATCCCACGACCGGCGGCGTCTCAGCATCGTTTGCGTTTCAGGCCGACGTGATCATCGCCGAGCCCGGCGCGATGATCGGGTTTGCCGGCCGGCGCGTCATCGAGCAGACGATTCGGCAGAAGCTGCCCGATCGGTTCCAGACGGCGGAGTTCTTGCTCGAAAAAGGCCACATCGACATGGTCGTCGAGCGTCGCCGCATCAAAGAAATGCTCGTGCATCTGCTCGGTTATGCGAGCCACGGCGCGGCGCGGCGCCTTCACGGGGTGAGGGCATGAACCCGTTTGCGGATCGCGAGAAGGCGCTCTTCGAGCTGGAGCGCCGCATCGCCGACCTGCGCACCGCTAGCGCCGACCAGCCCGTCGATATTGCGAGCGAGATCGCGACGCTCGAGGCGAAGTATCAGGAGGTTCTACGCGACGTCTACGGTGCACCGACGCCGTGGCAGAAGGTGCACATCGCGCGCCACCCCAACCGGCCGACCGCTCTGGAATACATCGCCGCATTCGATCGCTTTGACGAGCTGCACGGCGATCGCGCGTATCGCGACGACCAAGCCGTCGTCGGCGGCCTCGGACTTTTGCGCGGTCGCGCCGTCATGGCGATCGGTCAGCAGCGCGGTCGCGATACGAAGGAGAATCTGCGGCGTAACTTCGGCATGGTCGCTCCCGAAGGCTACCGCAAGGTGGAGCGCCTCGCGCATCTCGCGACGCGGTTCGGCGTGCCGATGGTGACGTTCGTCGACACGAAAGGTGCCGATCCCGGCATCGATTCCGAAGAGCACGCGCAATCCGAGGCGATCGCGCAGTGCCTCGTGGCATTCACCGACGCAACGGTTCCAATCGTCGCTGCGATCATCGGAGAAGGCGGATCGGGCGGAGCGCTCGCGCTCGCGATCGCCGACCGCGTGATCATGCTGGAGAATAGTACGTACTCCGTCGCGTCGCCCGAGGGCTGTGCGGCAATTCTTTGGGGCGACGCGACGAAAGCCGAGGAGGCGGCATCGCATCTCAAGCTGACGGCGCAAGATCTCCTACGCTTCGGCATCGTCGACGAGGTCGTTCCGGAGCCGCTGGGCGGCGCAAATCGCGATCCGTCGGCCGTCGTTGCGCGCGTACTCGACCGCGTCGATGCCGCGCTCTCCGAGCTCGACAGATACGTCTCTCCGACGCTTTTGAGCGCGCGATACGAAAAATACCGGCGCATCGGCAGCTCGAAGCGCGATTCGTCGCCCGCGGGGAGGCGTTGATGGCGCGCCGCCGGGTCCGCAAGAACGGACTCGTCCGCGCGCTGGGACGTATCGCCGGAACGATCGTCGTCGCGGCGGTCGTCGTGCTGGGCTCGTTCGATTTCGCGCAGCGCATCGAGCAGAACGTTGCGCTCGCGCACGAGCTCGCGCGAACCGAGCACGACATCCGTGCCCTGCGCGTTCGGCGTGCAGAAGAGACGCGCGAGATTCGTCGTCTGCAGCAGCCCGACGGCGTGGTGCCGTACATCTACCGCCGGCTGCGCATGGTAAAACCCGGGCAGACGCTCATCTATCTCGTTCCCGCGCCGTCGCCTTCGTCGCAGCCGTGAGCGTCAGCGGGACCGTCATCAACCTCAACGCGTTCGGTGCGACGGTCCGGCTGGAAGGCGGTGAGATCGCCCACGCGGCGGCGGAGGACGTGGAGGCGCATCGCCGGCAGTACGAGCGCAGTTTCTCGACGCGCTCCTCCCTTGCGTTCGTTCGCAACGGTGAATCGCGCCGTGCGACGGTGGCGCTCGTACCCCAGATCTCCGACGAACGGCTCGAAGAGCAGATCACCTCGTACCTCAAGAGCACCGAGGAGCGGGAGGGAGAGCGTCCCGCCCACGAACGTCATTTTCTGCGCAAGAAGCGTCGCGCCGCACATTGGGAACCGAAGTAGCGTCCCAGAGCCGAATGGGACGCCACGCGGTGCTCTCGATCGGCACGAACTCGACGCGCATGCTCGTTGCCGACATGCGCCAGCCGATTCCTCACGTGGAGCTCGCGCGAACCGTCGGCACGCGCGTGGGAGAAGGGCTCGGCGAGTCTGGAAAACTCGGCGATGACGCGATGGCGCGTACGATTTCCGTGCTGCGCGAGTATGCGAACGGAGCGCGCGATCGCTGCGAGAAGGTGCTCGTCGTTGCAACGAGTGCGTTGCGTCGTGCGGAGAACGCACAAGAGTTCGCGCAGCGCGTACGTACGGCTACGGGTGCCGATATGCGCATTCTCTCGGGTGAAGAAGAGGCGCACGCGTCGTTCCGTGGAGCGGTCGGTTCCCTTCCGCCGTTTCAGGGGCGTAGCGGCGTGGTCGACATCGGCGGCGGTAGCACCGAGTACGCCGTCGGCACGTCAAACGATGTAGCGTCCGTGCACTCGTACGAAATCGGCGCCGTGCGGCTGACGGAGCAGTTGCCCGCGCTCTCCGGACGTTGCGGTCCCGTCGACGGGCAGAGCCTCGCCGACGGGGTTCGGATCGCTGCGCAAGCTCTCGCCCAGATGCACGGCGAGCCCCACATCGACCGCCTGCTGTTCGTTGGCGGCAGTGCGACGACGACGGCGGCTGTTGCCGGTATGAGCGCCGAGCGAGCGCCGGAGATCACGCGCACGACGCTGGGGAGCGTGCTCGAGCGCCTCTGCGCGCTCGAGCTGGAGCAGCGCAAGAGCCTTCCCGGAATGCGCCCGCAGCGGGCGGACATCTTGCCCGCAGGCATCATCCTTCTCGCGACGGCGATGGAGATGGTCGGTAAGCGCAGCGCCGTCATCGCGCCCGGAGACCTACTGCTCGGGGTACTTCTGCAGGAGCGCGAGAGAGAAATCGTCGATTGGGGAGCCGAGGAAGAATCATGAACGACACGCAGATCCGCAGCCACATCGAAGACCTCATCGCGGAGGAGCATCGCCTGCTCGAGCACGGCGAACGTGCGGCGCTGACGCCGTCAGATGCCGAGCGCCTGCACACGATCGAGGTGAAGCTCGACCAGTATTGGGACCTCTTGCGTCAGCGTCGGGCGCGCCGCGACGCGCAGCAGGATCCTGGCGCGACGTCACTGCGTCCGCCCGACATCGTCGAGCGGTACCAGCAGTAACGCGGAGAGATACGGGATGGTGGTGGAATAGGCAGACACAGCAGACTTAAAATTTGCAGTCCGAAAGGACGTCCGGGTTCGACTCCCGGCCATCCCATAACCGAAAGACGCATAACCACGCGGTTTCCGTAGCGCCATAAGCGGCGCGGTTGACATTTGGTTGCCGTGGCACTTCAGGAGCGCCTCGACGGCCCGCGCCTCGGCCCCGAGATCACGTGGGGCGTAGCTTGAGGATCTAACGTTGGAGAACCTCCAGGCGACTTCGGAATAGCAACAAAAATGTGGTCAACTGACCACATTTTTGATAATATGGCAAGCATGGTTCCCATGAAGCTCTTCGGAAGTACCTCCCGCAGCAAGGTCCTAACGCTGGTCGCTCTCCTCGGCGAAACGTACCCAAGGCAGCTCGCGCGGCTCAGCAACGCACCGCTGCCAAGCGTACAGCGGATGGTGAATGATCTTGAACGCGAGGGTGTTGTTGTTAGCCGGATTGTTGGCGCTAATCGGGAGGTTCGCCTCAACCCGCGATTCTACGGTGCTGACGAGCTACGCTCGCTTCTCCTGAAATATGCAAAGCGCGACCCCAGCCTGGAGCGCCGCGTTTCGGAGTTGCGACGGCGGCCACGGCGCGCTGGAAAGGCGCTCTAGGATGTTGCCGATAACCCAGGAGTCCTCGCTTGAGGACGTCTGCTTCGCGGTTTGCACCGCGTTGGCACATGTTTGGACCGTCGCCGTCCTTACAGGTGGCAGCGCCGCCACGTATTATGCGCCTCAGTCCTATCAATCCGAAGACGCCGATTTCATCATCGCGTTTTCCAGCGATACGGCCCGTGCCGGCGATGTATTGCGCGAGCTAGGCTACCACGAGATTGGCGGCACTTATCACCACGATAAGAATATCTTCACAGTCGAGTTTCCACCTGGTCCGCTTGCAATCGGCAACGATCTCGTTAGCTCCTACGACACGGTCCAACGCGGTAGCGAAATTCTCTCCGTTCTGTCCCGTACGGATTGTGTACGAGACCGCTTGGCTTCGTTCTATTTCTTTGGTGACCGCAGCGCGCTGGCCGCCGCGATGGCTGTGGCACAGAGCGGCCGCGTGAACCTATCAAGTATTAGGCGTTGGAGCGAGAAGGAGGGGGAGGCTTCGCGCTTCGCTGAGTTTTACGAATCGTTGCGGGCCGCGAAGGCCGCGCAGAAGTTACGATGAAGTCGGCTCGCGACGCGTACGGGTCAAGACAAGACTTGGAGGACCGAAAGCAAAGCAGGCTCTCATGCCCGTTGTTCTGAGTCAGCGCACCTGGCACGACGATCCAAAGTATCTCGACCGCGAGGGTGTGATTTATCATTACCCTCGGCAGTACCGTGGGCGCATCAACGATTTTGACCGCTTCATCTACTACCGTCCGGCGACAGGTGCTTGCGTGGAAGAGCGGTCGACTTACGTCGGTCATGGCATACTCGGCACATCCTTCGAAGATTGGGCACGATCTGACCATTACTTCATGAACGTCGCCTGGTACGAGCCCTTCGAGCGACCGGTGCCCTTGCGGCAACGCGACATATTCGTCGAAACGGAGAGCGCGTCGTCGCCGCCATTTCAGAGCGCGGCGCGGCCGATTCGTGAAACGGCCTACTATCGAATCTTGATGCTCGGCGGCGTTTCAGCCGGCCGAGAGTTCGCGCCACCTGTTACCACGGAATCCGTCCTTTCAGCGGGGTATTCACCGTTGCTCGTCGAGGCGCCGCGCGACGCATTTCGCGAGGCCGTCAGGATACCGGAAGGCACGGGATACGTACCATCGGGCAAGGCGCTGCCAAGCATCTACGAGTCTGCGGCGCTGCAAGAGCGAGCGCGCAAAGATCACAATGCCACGCTGGACATGATTCGCCGGCACGCCGAGCGCCTTGGCGGACGCTGCTGGTATAACAATAATATCGATCTCTTCGTGCGTTATGGCGATCAGTCGCTCTTGGTCGAAGCAAAGAGCCTCAACGACGCGCGCCAATCCGTAGACCGGATGCGCTACGGCATGGGACAGCTCTTCGACTATCGCGTCCGCTACAAAGCGGAGGTCGCCGGCGCCGAGCCGGTTTTGGCCTTCGGTGCGCCTCCGGACCGCGCAAGCGGATGGATCACGACGATTCTGCAAGAGAACGGCGTCGCATTTGTCGCTCGAGACCACGAGCGGCTGGTGCCGCTCAACGAACGTGCCACTGCGATTGCTCTTTTTGCGGTGGAGTAAGCTCCTCAACCGCGAGACGTACTAGCAGGCCAACGCCAAGGAGATAAAAAATGGCGCGACATGAATCGCTATCTGCCGATGCTCTTCCCCGTGCTCCTCGCAATCGTGGCGTGCTCTTCGGGGTCTCGCGGCGCCTCGCCGACTCCATCCCCGGCGGACGTCTCAGCAAGCGCGGCCTCGGTTGCCAACGGACGCGCGATATTCCTCACCGGACGCGATTCGAGCGGGCAGCGTATCCACGCGCAGCCGCGTGCGATGCGCCCGAATTGCGCGGCGTGCCATCGCCCGAACGGATCGGGCGGCGTCAGCTTGCCTGGCGGAGCCGTCAGTGCGGATCTGCGATACGGCGCGCTCGTTCGGGGACAGCGGCACCCATACACCTTGGGCTTGCTGGAGTGGGCGATCTCGAGCGGGATCGACAACGACGGCCAGCGGCTCGATCCGATCATGCCGCATTGGAAGATGTCCAAGCGCGATCTCCACGACGTCGCGTATTACGTTCTGACGCGCCTGCGATGACGCCGTCGTAAAGCTTCGGTAAAGCGCCCGTCGCCGCTCTTTCGGGCGCCGAAGCTATCATTATGATGGGCTCGGAGGCAGAGGTGCTGCAACTGCCGGCGGCGCGGATGCGCGCGCCGCTGACCGCTTACCAATTGGGATCGGTCGTCACACCCGACGAGGCGCGCCGCTTCGTCGCGATCGTTTCAGGCGACCGCACGGTGATGGCCGCACTGAAGTGCGAGCGCCGTGGCTTCATGTCGTCGGATTTCGTTGCCAAAGTGGTCAACGGTTCGGACGACGAGATCGCCTGCTCGGTCACGGGCTGGACGCACCACGGCAGCGTCTCGTTGGAACCCGGGTACTTTTGGATCAAGCCGCAATCAGTCATGCGGATTCCGATTCGCGCTCCGCTTCGCCTTCCGCACCGCTTGCGTACGATCGCGCTACATTTGGAGAACACGTCGCTGCGCGCCACGGCGGAAGCCGACGTGCCGCCTCCGCCGGCGATACGATTGGCGTCGGCGCTCGCGCTCGCCGGGTCGCTCCTGCTTGCCGGCCTCATTTCGTGGCGATCGATGCTCCCTTCCATCTCGGCGTACACGCTGCCGACGGAGGTCGCGGCCGGCGATCGAATCGATGCGTCGTATGCCTACGGCGGCGTCGGGACGGCGGAGTACAACGTCACGAGCGATGGTACGCAGATCGCCGGCGGCGTTTTGCCGGCGAGAAATGGCTCGTTCTCATTTCCTACCAGGAAGAACGCCGCAGCGTATCACGTGACCCTTGCCGTGGTCGGCCCGTTCGGCACCGTTCGTCGACAGCTCGTGGCGCGCGCCGTTTCGATCTCCGACTCCGGCGCGATCTCGATCGCAGCGTTGCAGCCCGATCCGAGCGTCGTTCGCAGCGGGGAACGCGTGACGGTGCGGTACGTCGCCGACGCACGCAGCGGCAGCGTGACGCTCTTCGACACATCCGGAATCGCTTTGCAGCGCGCGCCGTACTCTTCCAACGGAGAGACGACGCTGACCGCGCCCTCGGTTGACGTGCCGACGCAGTATCGCGTCGAACTCCTCGCGCAAAGCGGCGCGAGAAGCGCGCGCGCTTCCGCTGGACTGCTCGTGCTGCCAAAGAACGACGCGCAGGCGCCGCCCAGCATCTCCGGCGTGCTGACGGCCGGGCAGGTTTTTCGCGTCGCGGAGCGCGTCGTCTCCGCGACGACATTCGGGGTTCGGCTGCTCGCGCACCCGCGCAACCTGCGCTTGACTTTCGAGGACGATGCGGGGACGCCGGTTGCGACGCAGAGCGTGGCCCCTGGTGAGTCGATCGCGTACTTCACCGCGCCGAACGTTTCGCACGATCGCTCCTACGTCGTCGTCGCCTCGTTTTCACGCGGGGACGTGGAGCAGGCCCTGCTCGCGCACGTGCTCGTCCGCGTTCGAGGAGGGACCTCCGCCCCCTAGGCCTAATAGCACGAAGCCCGGCGCAACGCCGGGTTTTGTATGAAAATCGTCGTTACCGTCAAGCTCGTTCCCGATCTCAACGCTCCCAAGAGCATCGATTCCGTGACGAAGCGTCTGGTGCGCGTCGGTATGGAAACGGTGCTGAATCCCTATGACGAGTACGCGCTGGAAGCGGCCTTGCAGCTGAAGGAGAAGCTCGGCGGGGAGACCTCCGTTACGTTGCTTTCGATGGGCCCGCAATCCACGCAAGAGACGTTGCGCAAGGCGCTTGCTATGGGGGCCGACGACGCCGTCGTTTTGAGCGACGACGCGCTCGCAGGCAGCGACGTCGCCATGACGGCGGCCGCGATCGCGGGCGCCCTGCAAAAGATCGGGTTCGATCTGGTCGTGTGCGGAGGTCTCGCGGACGACGGATCGACGGGCGGCGTTCCCGGAGCGGTTGCAGAGCATCTCGGCGTTCCGGGCCTGACCAACGTGCGTCATGTCGCGGTCGATAACGGCGTCATCACGGCGCAACGCGAGACCGACAGCGGGTATCAGGTCGTTACGTGTTCGTTGCCGGCTCTGATCAGCGTGACCATGGCCGTGGGGGAGCCGCGCTACGCGTCGCTCAAAGGCATCATGGGCGCCAAGAAAAAGACGATCGCGACGCTCGGCGTTGCCGACGCCGGCGTAGGGCCGCTCGGCCCGAAGACGGAGCTGCTGCGCTTCGCTCCGCCCCCCGTACGAACGAAGGCGCGCGTGGTGGAAGCGCCCGACGGAGCGACCGGGGCGCGAGCGATCTTCGACTTCCTGCGCGAGAGGAAGCTCGTGTGATGCAGCACGTTATCGAAATCGTCGAGCATCGCAAGGGGCAGACGCGCAAGGTCACGTTCGAGCTGGCGACGCAGGCACGCGAGCTTGCCGACAAGCTCGGCGGAACCGCGCACGCCGTCGTTCTGGGAAGCGGTGCGGCACAACTTGCCGAGCAGCTCAAAGGCTATCCCCTCGATGCCGTCCACGTTGCCGAGGATCCCGACGTCGACGCGTACCTCATCGATCCGACGATCGATTATGTCGAGGCGGTCGCGCGAAGCGTCGGCAGCGCCGTGATCCTGGTTCCCAATACGATGTACGGCCGAGACGTTGCGAGCCGACTCGTCGCGCGTTTGGGCGCCGGCATGGTCGCGGATGTGACGGGATTCGAGGTCGAGAACGGCCGCGTCGCCTGCATAGCACCGAAGCTCGGCGGAGTAACGATTACGACCTGCGCGTTTCGCGACTGCGCCTACGGTGTCGCGACGGTGCGCCCCAATGCGTTTGCCGCGCAGCCGGGCGGATCTGGAGCGCGGGTGCAAGCCGTTGAGAAACCGCAAGGCAAGCGCTATGCGATGCGCATCGAGAGCGAGGTCGAAGAAGCGTCGGGCGAGCTGGGGCTCGAGGAAGCGCCTGTTGTCGTAAGCGGCGGACGTGGGCTAGGCGGTCCGGAGCCCTTTCAAAAGCTGCTCAAGCCCCTCGCGGAGGCGCTCGGCGGAGCCGTCGGCGCTTCGCGGGCTGCTGCGGATGCAGGCTGGGTTCCCTACAGTCTGCAAATTGGACAGACCGGAAAGACCGTCAGCCCCAAACTCTACATCGCCGTCGGAATTTCGGGTGCGATTCAACACAAAGTCGGTATGCGCTCCGCGGGCACGATCGTCGCCGTCAACAAGGACGGCACGGCGCCCATCGCTGAGTTTTCCGACCTAGTCGTCGTCGGTGACGCATTCGCCATCATCCCCGAGCTCACCAAACTGGTCGAAGCCGCAAAGGCGTAGATCAAAGGAAATCCAACCGTGAAACGCTTTCTGCTCCCCGCTCTTCTCATCGCCGCGCTCGGACTCGCGCTCGCGAGCACGACGCCGCACGCCGTCGCTCGGCGGTCACGGCCGACGCCGTCTCCTTCACCGACCCCCGTCGCGTTGCCGACGGCGACGCCCGAGCCGCCGAACATCGCAATCCCGCGGCTTCAAGCGCGCATCCGCGCCAATCCGAACGATCAGGAAGCGATGACCGAGCTTGCCGGCGAGTACCTTTCGATCAATCGCCCTGATCTCGCGCTGCCGTTGACGCAGCACCTGCTGCAGGCCGGCGACAAGAGCGCGCAAGTGTACTTCCTCGACGGGTACGCGCAACAGGCACAAGGGCAGCTCGGGATCGCGGTGGCCGACCTGGAACAAGCCTCGACCCTCGACCCGACAAACGTGTCGGTGCTCGCCGACCTCGCGAATCTCTATTTGTCGATCAATCGCGCGAGCGACGCCGAACGCGTTGCGAACCGCGCCGTCACGTTCAACAAGACAAGTCCGGAGGCGTACCTCTCGCTCGGATCGGTCTACGCGGCCGAATCGCACTACGACGATGCGCGGATCCAGTTCGAGAAGGCCTTTGCACTCGACAAGACGAGCACGAAGCCGCTCGTGTCGATCGCGCAGACGTACGTGGCGCAGAACAACCTCCCGCTAGCGCTCCAAGCCGTCGAGCGCGCGCTAGTCGTCGATCCGCAGAGCGTTCAGGTCCTCGTCATGAAGGCTAGCCTCTACGCGCGCCAGCACGACGACGCTCACGCCTCCGAAGCCTTCGACGACGCTGCCGTCGCGGCTGCGACCGACGACCAGAAGGTGGCGATCTACGTACAGAAGGCGCAGTACTTCACGAGCGAGCACAAGGCTAGCCAGGCGCTGGCGGTCTACCAACAGCTCCTCTCGCGCTACCCCAACGTCGCGCTCACGTACGTTGCGTACGGAGCGTACCTTGCGGCCACGATGCACCAGGTCGATCAGGGCATGCAGCAGTGGCGCAAGGCGCTTACGCTGGATCCGGACAACGAAGACGCGCTTCGCGACATGGGCGAGTACGAGCTGCAGCACAACCGGCCCGTCGACGCCATCGCGTACTTAAAACATCTCGTTAGCGTCGCGCCGAGTGCGGATGGGTACGAGCTGCTCGGAGCGGCGTACAACCGCAGGCACGAGTTCAGCCTGCAGCGCGACGCCTGCAGCAGGAGCTTTTCCATCAAACGCTCGCCTGAGACGCTGGGGTGCATCGCGGGTGCGGACTTCGAGCTGCACAACTATCGCGAGGCATCGCAGATCTTCGACGTACTCGACAGCGCGGCGCGCGGATACCTCGATCAGAACCCGCAGCTGCTCTTCGTGGCGGCGAGGGCCTATGCGAAGAATCACGAGCGCAGCAAGGCCCTAGGCGCGTATCAACGGCTCCTCACGATGATGCAGCGTGGAAGCCCAGCCTACAAGTCCGTGCAACGTGCGATCGCCGACCTGAACAGGACGCACTAACGCAGAGCGGTGCGTTTCGTCACCGACGACCTGCTCGGCGAGCATCTTCGCGGCATCCCACATCCTGAGTCATCCGCGCGCGTCGAAGCCGTCGCCGAGCGTCTGCGCGCCAGCGGAGTTCTTCGCGATAGCTTTCCCGCGCGCGACGCCACGACCGCGGAGCTGGAGCGCGTGCACGCGCCCGCGTACGTCGCGCTGGTCGAGCGCGAAACGCGATCCGTCGAGAGCCCGCGTTACCTTTCGACCGGTGACGTCGTCATCGACCGCCACTCACGCGGCTGCGCCTTGCGTGCTGCCGGTGCCGCCATCGTGGCGGCGGAGTATGCCGCAGAGCACGGCGAAACGACCTTCGCGCTCGTGCGGCCGCCGGGGCACCATGCCGAGCCGGCACGCGGGATGGGATTCTGCATCTTCAACAATGCCGCGATTGCGGCGCGGGCGCTTCTATCGCACTACGGCGGCCGGGTTCTTGTCGTCGACTTCGACTACCATCACGGGAACGGCACGCAGGCCGCAGCCGGCAACGGGTTGTCGTACGTCTCCACCCATGCGTCGCCGGCGTACCCGGGAACCGGCAACTCCTCAGAGTCGCTGATGCTTGGCGCAGACCTGGTTGTGAATGCACCGCTCCCGGCTTCGGGGGTGAGTACCGCAAAGTTCGTTGCCGTGTGGGAGGCGCTCTTGCCGCGCGTAGCGGCTGAGGTGCGCCCCGACATGCTCGTCGTCAGCGCCGGATTCGATTACGTTGCGGGCGATCCAGTCGGCGATCTCGGCATTGGCGTCGAGGCGGCCACGCCGCTCGCGGAGCAAATAGAACGAACGGCCGCGGAGTACTGCGGCGGGCGACTCGCCTACGTCCTCGAGGGGGGCTACGTCATCGAGTCGATCGTGGAGTCGATCGCGCGCATCGCGCAGGCGGCGGACGCTCAGCGATAGTAGGCGGCCTCGCGATGGGGATCACGGTGGGGAACGACGCTCGCGATCCCTCGAGCGATCTTCTGCCAGAGGGAGAGACTCGTGACGCCCGGCATGGGTTGCGACGCGCGGATGTTGGACAGCGGCAATGCGATGACGTCCTCCAGGCCTCCATCGACGAGCGAGTCGTTGACGATGATCGGTGAGCCGACGTTGAAGTGCATGTCGGTGGCGACGCGTCCGACGGCTCGACCGCTTCGTGCATCGACGGCCCACAGAACGCCGGTCAAATCGCCGAAGTAGAGAATGCCGTCTCGTGCGGCGATGCCGCCCTTCACCGGTCCGCCGACGTGGAGCTGCCAGACGACGCGCCCGGAGTGCGCGTCGAGCGCCGTAACGATCGGAGCGACCGTGCTGCCGACGTAGACGCGATCGCCGTAGACGAGCGCGATCGCAGACTCGTTGTACCGCGGCACGACGCCTTGCACCGCGCCCAGAGTCCTGTCCCAAAGAAGGTGGCCGTCACGCTTGTCGAGTGCGTACACGTGCTCGCGTGCCACCGAGCCGTACGTCACGAACATGCCGAAGGGGCCAGCGCGCAGAGGCTGGAGGTAATCGCCGATCACCGCGCCCGGCGTTGACGCAAGCGGATCGTCACCGACTCCGCCCACGAGACGGTCGAAGGTATGCGTCCACAGGATGTTTCCGTCGTTCGCGTTCAGCGCGAAGACGGCATTCTGGAACCGACCGCAGAGATAGAGCCGCCCGTCAGCATCGCTGACGACGCTGGACATCGCGAAGACGGTCTCCAGCTCCCTGCGCCAGCGAAAGGTTCCCCGTTTAGCGTCGACCGCCAAGACGGTTCCATGTCCGGTTACCGCGATAACGTTGCTTCCGACGACCGCCGGTGAAGGCATGCCCGTCCCGTCGAGGCCGCTCCACCATTGCTCGATGCCGGTGTTTGCGGAGATGGCTTCGAGTTTGTTCATTCCCGATCCGACGACCGTAAAATACGGCGGGTCGTAGGCGGTGTTCTCGGAATTGCCGATGCCGACGTAGACGAGCCCGTGCGCATAGGCGGGCTGCGACATGATTTCGTTCTCCGCGTGGTATCGCCATCGCAGCGCGCCGGTGGAAGCGTCGATCGCGTAGAGATGATCGTCGTTGGCGGAGACGAGAATCGTCGTCCTTATGACAGTAGGGGACGACGAGATGCCGCCGGTAGGGAAGCGCCATGCAAACTCACGCGGCAAACCGCGACTCGCGACGACGACGTTGAGGCCGCCCCCCAAGCGAAAGCTCGACCACGACCGCTCCCGATCGGCGCGGAAGACCGTCACCCTTGGATCCGGCGTGCCGGCAACGCCCATCGCAGGAGACGCGTAGTGCGTCGAGCACGCGCATAGCGCGAGCGACAATGCCGAGGTCCAGCGCAACACACTCGCGGTCGGAGTCCCCACGATGCCCCGTTCGGCGCTCCGAGGGCGCGGCGCCTTGTCGCGAGAAGGGCGCGTCTCATGGCATCTCTCAGGAATGCGTGGCTTTGGCCGCTTGCGCTCGTACTTGCCGCGTGCTCGCAGCATCAGGAATCGCGCGCGATGGGCGTGACGGCGCCGCCCGATCCGAGCGTGCGCATCTTTCGCTCGGACCGTGAGACGTCGTGGACGAGCTTTCGCTTGGGGGGCGGCCTCAACGTCGTCGTGGTCGATCCGCGCCTTCCGAGCGCGTTCGCGTGGAGCGTTCGAACCGGCGGCATCTCCTCGTCCCCCGTTGTCTACCACGATGCAATTCTGGTGGCCTCGAACGACCATCGCCTGTACGCGATCGATGGAGCGACGGGTGCCATCCGCTGGACGTACAAAGCGGAGAACGAGCTCATGGCCCAGCCGATCTACGAGCGCGGCACGATCTTCGTTGCGACGGGCAACTCCGACTGCTCGGCGTACTTCCCGCCGTCGTACGTCGTCATGGGCTTGGGAACCAATCGCATCGAAGCGATCGACGCGGCGACCGGGCGAGAGACGTGGTCGCAGGGCATTGCGGGAACCGGCATGCCGACGCCCCTATTGGTCGGTGGCGCGATCGTCCACGCGGACGGCGCCGGCGCCGTCGTAGCGCTCGATTCCAAGACAGGCGCGTATCGGTGGCACGCGTCATTACCGTCGTTCTTTTCGATGACGGCGGTGACCCGCGGCGACGCAGGAAGAATCTACGTCTCCGGTGGCTTTCCCAACGCCGTCTACGCGCTGAACGCCAAGACCGGCGCGGTCCTCTGGAGACGAGCGTTCGCGCGCGTGGACGGCGCGATAGCCGACGATCCGATTGCATCGACGAAGACGAGCCTCGTGGGCATGTACGTAGAGCCGCTCGCACGTGGCCCGCAAGGCTGGGTCGTACAGTTCGGATCCCTCGCGCGCCAGCACGTATATGCCCTTGACAAGCGAACGGGAAGCGTGCTCTGGGATCGCACGCTTGCCAACGTCAAAGGCCGCGCTCCGGCGTTCAACGAATCCGCGATTCCGCTTATCTATCGAAACGCAATCTTCATCGGCAGCGCCCTGACATCAATCGTGAGCGCCCTTGACGTGCGCAGCGGGCGAGTCCTTTGGCAGCTACGCGTGAAAGGGCCCGTGAAAGGCGGGCTCGTCGCCCGAAACGGGATCGTCTATTTTGGAGATCTCGGCGGCTACTTCTGGGCGGTTGACGCGGCAACGGGCCGCGTCCTCGGGAGAAAGGCGGAAGGGGTCCACTTCAACGTCGGCTCTCCCATCATCGTGAACGACACGCTGATCGACGGCTCGCGCGAAGGAGTCGTGGCAGTCCCGTTGCGCAGCCTGCGCTCTGGGTGAGGCACGTTACTGCGCGAGCGAGAGCGCGATCTTCTCCAAGTCCTCGCGGTTCAAATCGCCGACGAGCGCATAGTGGAGGTTCCCTTGCGACCACGCGAACAGCGTCGTCGGCCCTCGATCGACGGATTCCACGTGCAGCGGACCGACCGTGAGTGCGACCGGATGATATCCCGACATGTCGACTGCGGCACCGCGGGCGTTTTCGAAGAGCGAGATCGTGCGCAGGCCGTCGGAGTAGAGGATGTGCAGCGTCCGTATCCCTTTCTCGTCGCCGACGTCGGCGGCGACCGGCGTGAAACCCTCGGGAAGAAAGCGCGGCGCTCGCGCTGCGAAGCCGCTTTCCGCCATCGCCCGCGCGGGGTTGTTAGAAGGCAGGCTGCGACTTGGGCCAATGGTTTGGGCGTAGTTGGCGGGGAGGCTGAAGGTGGAGATCGGAATGTCGTTCGTGATGCGAAGCTCGGCGAAGTGCATCTGCACTACGAGCGAGCCATCCGTGGCGTAGACCTGCCGTTGGAGCATGAGGCCGGTCGCCGCATCGACCCACAGCCGCATCGTCGTGGCACCCGAGTATCGATTCACGAGTGAGATCGTGCGGGCGCGGCGCCCCGCGATCTGCGCGTCGGGTCCGAGGATAGGCGCGTAGTTTCGCGTCAGTAGCGCGAGGTTGTGGCGCCAGCCGAAGTGGACGCCGAAGGCATCGTGCCGGGTAACGACCACCCGGTGGTGCTTCACGTCGACGGCATAGGTCGAATCTCCGCGCGAGACCGTCCAATCGCCGTACACGTTCGACGGTGCCAGATACCACCGCCGCGTCAAGTTGGGAGCGCGATGTTCGACGCGAAAGATCGAGGCATCGGATCCGTGCGACCCGATCGTCAGGAGTTCGACTTGGGCGACGAACGATACGTGAAGTGGTGCCTCCGCGGCTGCATGAAGCAACGCAAACGCCGTGTGGTCGGTTTGCGCGGGTGCCGCCGAGACGTGCGCTCCGGCTGCGAGAACGAGAAGGAGCGTGAGAACCCGGCGCAGCGTCATTCGCTCGCGATCGTGTTTGCGGCGATGGCCGCGCTCGCGTTGCCGGCGTTGGTCGTCCCGTTATCTAGCGCGGCCGGCACCACCGACGTTTGCGCGAAGGGCAGGGACCTATTGGAAAGCGCCGCGTGAGCGTCGAGATAGTACGCCGCGGCAATTGTCGGTGCATGCTGCGTATGCGAACCCAGCGATGCAAAGCCGAGCGCGAGCGCCAGCACGAGCACCGCGGCGGCCGGCAACCCGATTGCGGGCCGCACGAGGATATGTAACCGCTGAAACCACGCCGGGATGGGGCGACCCGCTATACCGGTCAAAATGTGGTTCTCGACGCGCAACGGGAGCTCTCGCTCGGCCGCACGCGCCTCGGCGCGCAGTGCTTCCGTTAAGCGAGCCTCCGCCTCGTACGCGCCGGCACACTCCGTGCAGGCGGTCAAATGGGCGTGCACCAGCACGTCCTGCCCCGGCGCGAGCTCGTGGTGGAGGTAGTCGATGAGGGTGCTGCTGTCGATATGTTCGTTTGTCATAATGTTGTTGAATGCTCGGTTACGAGTCTGCGGAGCTGGTTGCGCGCCCGGTGAAGGCGTGAGCGGACCGTTCCGATCGAGCAGCCGACGATCTCCGCAATCTCCTGGTAGCTATACTCCTCGATGTCTGCAAGTACCAGCACGGCTCGCTGGTCGGGTGTGAGTGCCTCCAACGCCTTGGCGACCGGTTCGCTCATCTGCCGCTCGACATACTCGTCGATCGGCTCGACCGCCAAAGGCCGGCTCCCCCCGAAGGCCTGCGGTGCATTGTCTTCGGGGATCTCCTCCTGATAACGTCCCTTCTGGCGCCGAAGTTCGTCCCGGTAGAGATTCGTGACAATTCGGTAGATCCATGAGAGGAAAGAGGTCCCCGGGACGAAGCTGCGCCAGGCCCGATAGACCCTGATGAAGGCCTCCTGGGTCAAATCGGCGGCATCCGAGTCGTTGCGCGTCAGGCGGTAGGCGAAGTTGTAGGTCGCCTTGCCGTATTGCTCCATGGCGCGTTCCAAGAAGGCTCGCTGCTCGGCCGAGGGCGGTTGGACGGGCTTGCGGGGAGCAGCCACGCTGGCTGCATTTTGCAGTCGCTACGTTCCTCTCCCCCAGAGGGTGCGTGCCACGAACCAGAGCGCGCCCGATACGAAGAGCAGGATGATGAAGAAGAGCGCGAGCTCGAGCATGACGATCCCCGCCCATTGACTGCCGCCGCACATGGTCACGATGCCGGCGATCAGCGAGAGTTTGAAGCGCTCGAAGGGATTGCTCGCGAGCCCGGCAACGGAGCGCGCCTGCGCGATGACGTCGTCCGGGTTCCAGGCGGCCGTCGTGAGCACGTCGGCGACGCGGCCGTTCGAGGCGACGATGAAGAGCTTGTCGTTATGGATGAAGGCGCTCGAGCTCACACGTAGCGAGTTGATGCCGAAGGCGTCGAGGAGCCGCACGATCGTCGATCCGCGCCCGGTCAGCAGGCTCCAGATTGCGGCGTTCTGACCGAACGTGCGGCCGTACTCTGCTAGGACGCGCGGCGAGTCGTACGGAGGGTCGAGCGTAATCTCGGCGAGCGCGAAGCGCGCGGGATCGAGATGCGACTGCAGGTAGGCGAACTTGCCGCTGATCGCCGGACAGAGATCGCGGTCGGGGCAGCGCGTGAAGACGAAGCTGAGCAGCAGCGTCTTGCCCGCGAAGGCGCGTTGCAGCGAGATCAGGCGGCCGCTTTGGTCGACGAGCAACGCCGAGGGCAGCGCACTCCCGATGTCGACGGGAATCACGCGCCCGGCATCGGGCAGCCCCGGCACGAAATGCCCGGCGGCAAGCGGATCGCGCAGCGTCCACGGGCGTGTCGACGTGTCGACGAAGCCGTCGACGCCGTCTCCCATTGCGAGCGGTGCGTGCGGCGAGAGCCGGTAACGGCGTGTCTGCGACGGCAGCATAAGGGGCACGGCGTCGGTTCGTATGATCGCGGTTCGTCCGCCGCGCGCGTCGAGCACGAATCCGTGAACCGGAATGAGCGACGCGGCCAAGACGAGAGCGCCGAGCATCATCCGTTTAGCTCGCGGAGATCGTGAACGAACGCGCTGCGCGCGTCGCCGTCGTCGTGAAGTACGCGCAGCATGCCGCGATCGTCGATCAGGAAGACCGGCGAGGCGTGAGCGACGGCGTAGCCGCCGCGCCTCGCCCTTCCCGGAATGCGCTGCTCCCAGACGTGATACGCAGCGTACACGCGCGCGAGGGCGCGATGCGTTCCGGTCAGGCCGACGACCGTGGCCCCGCGGAAGCGGCGGACGAAGGCGGCGAGAACCCGGGGCGTATCCCGCTGCGGATCGACGGTGACGAATACAACCTCCGCACGATCGCCTGAGGGAAGAGCGGCAATAGCACGCGCGAGCTTGGCGACCGTCAATGGACACTCATCGAGGCAATGCGTGTAGCCGAAGTAGAGCGCGACGCTCGTTCCTCGCTGCGACGCGAGACTCCAGTTGCGGCCGGCTTGATCCACGAGCGTGAAATCGGGTGCGGGGCGCGCCGGCGAGAACGCGGTTCCGGTGAATGCGGTGCCGGAGCCGCAGGCTGCGAGCACGGTGACGATGACGGCGAGGAGCGCGAGACGCACGGCACTTCTACCGTACGCCGCGGGCGGCAGGCGCCCTAGCGGAAATGGCGCAAAGGAGCCGTGAATGGCTTGGCTGGTCTTCGCGCTGCGCGTCCTCTTGGGAGGCTTGCTGATCGTCGCGGGCGCGCTCAAGGTCTCGCACCCCGAGTCTCTCGCGTCGGCGATCGCCGGATATCGCTTGCTTCCCGGTGCCCTCGTCGTACCGCTCGCGATCGCGATTCCGCCGCTCGAGCTGATCCTAGGCTTCTACCTCGCGATCGGGCTCTTCACGCGTATCGCCTCGGCGAGCGTGTGTGCCATGTTGCTCGTCTATGCCGCGGCGGTTGCGTCGGCGGTCGTACGACATATTCCGGCGAACTGCGGCTGCTTCGGCCCGGCAGACGCCGCGACGGCCGACTGGCCGCACGTCGGCGTCGACGCCGCGCTTGCGGCGCTCGCCGCGCTAATCGCCCGCCGGGCGCCGGGCTCTCTCGCGCTCGACGCAACGCTGTCGCGCGCAGCCAGGAAGGACCGCTAATGCAAAATCGCCGCACCCTCGCGTACGCGCTCGTCACCATCGCCATACTCGGCATCATCGTCGCAGTCGTCGTCGTACGAACGCTTCATCCGCCGCAGAATCTGCAGAACGCATCGTATGCCCCGGCGATGAGCGCGCTCCAAACGGGCAGTGCGGCGCCGGAGTTCCGCATCCCGTCCACGGCCGGCCTCTTCGACCTCGACAGAGAGCGCCGTCCCGTCCTGGTTGAAATCTTCGCGAGCTGGTGCCCGCATTGCCAGCACGAGACCGCCGTTCTGAACAGGCTCTACGGCGCGTTCGAGTCGCGCGTCGCTTTCATCGCCATTCCGGGAAGCACGACCGGGATGGACGGGAGCTCGCCCGAATCGGAGGCGGATCTCCTCAACTTCATCGAGCGCTTCCACGTGGCGTATCCCGTTGCGGTTTTCGACCCGCAGCTCACCGTCGCCAACGAGTACATTCAAGGCGGCTTTCCCACGATCGCCGTCGTCGGAACGAACAAGAAGATTCTCTACGTCAGCACGGGCGAGATCCCGTACCAAACGCTAGCGAGTGCTTTGAATAAAGCGCGCTAGACGACGGAGCGAAGCGCGTCGAGCGTCGTGTGGAGCACCACGGGGATCGCGAGGTTGCCGCTGCGCCGCACGAGGATCGCCATGGCGTACGCGAACGCCGCCTGTGCGGGTACCATGAGCGCGAGCGCCGGCACGATACCGTGTCCGCGCGCGACGTCGGCACCGAAGTGCCAGAGGCCGAAGGCGATCGCCTGCAAGAATGCGGCCCATTGCGTCGGCATGAGTGCGCGCAGCCTCCCGAAGAGCGCGCCGCGGAAAAGGAACTCTTGGCTGAACCCGCTCGAAAAGAAGCTCGAGAGAAAACGCCGCCCGACGAGCGCGACCGACGTATCGGCGTACAGAATCGCATACGCGACGGCAAAAAACGGCAGCACCAGCCAGATCGCGGCGGAGGCGGCGCTACCGCGGTTGAAGCCCCCCAGCCCCATCTTCGCGAACGGAACGCGTAGGAGCGCCAGCACGACGAGCGGCAGCACTGCGTACTCCGCGAAGTTCAGGAGCGGCGGGCCAAGGCCGCCCGGCGCCACGGCAGCCAATGCGGCGCCGAGATGACGATTGATGGACGACCAAAGCGGCGGCGCAAACGCGAGCGCGTGCGCGTGGACCGCGAGCATCCAACCCGTGAGCGCGACGACGAGCAGCGTCAACGCGAGCTGCAGCGGAAGGAGCTGCCGCGTGATCGGCGCGTCGCGCGCGCTTCGAGGCGGAAGCGTGACGAGGTAGGTCAGCGCGGAGCAGAAGAAGAGTGCGAGCGCGCCGATCGCATAGACGAGTGCTGCGCCTCGCAGCGGACCGGTGAGGAGAACGATCTCAGAGGCCGCCCAGAGCTCGGCGAGAACGACGATCGCGCGCATCGCGCCGTAACGTTAGACGCTGGGGGGGAAGGCGTAGTTCGGCGGCGGCACCGCCTTGCCGACCTCGAGGGTGATCTGCTGGTGCGCCCGCAGCGGAATCGCGCGCAGGTCTCCTTGCCAAAGAGCGCCGTTGACGTAGGCGGTGACCGGTCCGCGCTTTCCCGCGACGTCGTCGCTCGTCAACGGCTCACCCCAGACGTCGAAGAACATTCCCAGCGTGAACGGGCCACCGGATGGCGCGCCGATCTGCGGGGCTTCGATGTGGATGATGCCGCTTGCATCGTGCGTGTGGACCCAATAGAGGCAGCCTTGCGGTGGGATCGGAGCGATCCCGATGCCCGCCGGGATCTGCAGCTGCTTGCCGTTCACGAAGAGCGCGAGATGCGTGTGAATGTGCAGTACGGTCTGCTCGGTCGTCAGGCACGTGATGCCGTCGACGGGCGCGCCTGCGTGAGGGTTGGCCTTGATGGGATTCGCAAACGCGGGCGTGCCCAGGCCGACGTTGTCGACGAGCTGCACCGGAGCCGCGCTGGCGTTGGGTCCGGGAGTAGGCGTCGCGTTGGCCATCGCGATCGCGCGCTGTTGTTGAATGTTGACGATCGCGAAGACCGCGACGACGATGAGAACGATCGCGCCAAACGCGACGTAGACGATCGACATGGGATCGCGCCGCTTCGGGGGCTGCGGCCCACCGCGCGCGGCTTGACGGCGCTGCGCGCGAGATGATTGAGACACGAAAAAACCTCGCTTGGAAGTGACAGAGCGGGCTTTCCCTAAGCGAGCGCGGTTGCCTCCAACGGCGCGTCGGCAGGGTCCAGCGGACGCCCGGGCACGAGGTAGCCGCGGACGTAGTCGGTGACCGCCTCCGCGAGCGGGGTCATCCTGCCGTCGTAGCCGCTCGCGCGTAGGCGGTCGATGCGCGCGCAGGTGGAGTACTGGTACCGCCCGCGCAGCTGCTCCGGCATGTCGACGAACTCGATGCGCTCGGGAAGCGCAAGCGCTCGAAAGATCGGCCGGACGAGCTCGAGCCACGTCTGCGCGCGGCCGGTTCCGGCGTTCACGAGGCCGGCCGTTCCGGCTTGCGCCAGATGGAGCGTGATCTCCGCCACGTCCTTGACGTAGATGAAGTCGCGCCGCTGCTCGCCGTCAGCGAACTCCGGGCGATAGCTTTTGAAGAGTTTGACGCTGCCGTTCGTCAGGATTTGCTCGTACGCTTTCAAGACGATGCTGCGCATATCGGCCTTGTGATCTTCGTTCGGGCCGAAGACGTTGAAGTATTTGATGCCACAGCACCGGTCGGCAAGACCCGTGCGGGCCGCGTAGAGATCGAAGAGTTGTTTGGAGAACGCGTAGGCGTTGAGCGGGCGGAGCGAGCGAAGGTCGAGCTCGTCGGAGAGGTTCTCCTCGAGCGAGCCGTACGTCGCGGCCGACGACGCGTAGACGAAGCGCGCATCCCGTGCAGCAGCATGCTCGGCCAGGCGCTTCGTGTACTCATAGTTGTTGCGCAGGAGGTAACCGGCGTCGGTCTCCGTCGTCGACGAGCACGCGCCGAGGTGGACGATCGTTTGCAGATCGCCGAAGGCATCCTCGCGATCCAAGAGCCGATCTGCAAAGACGTCGGCGTCGACGTAGTCGGCGAATCGCAATGGGACGAGATGGCGCCACTTCTCGCTGCTGTCGAGGCGGTCGACGACGAGAATGTCGTCGATGCCGCGGCGGTTGAGTGCCCAGATGACGGCGCTCCCGATGAGGCCAGCGCCGCCCGTGACGGCAATCGTTCCGCGCGCGAGATCGTGCTTACGAGAGATAGTCGACCTCCGTCATCATTCCGTCCATCATGTGGACTTCGTTGTGGCAGTGGAGCAGCCAACGCCCGGCAGGCGACGTGGCGTCGAACGTCCAGCTCAACGTTCCGCCGTTTGCAGGAACGAGGGAGACGTCCTTTGCCAGCGGTCGCAGCAGAGCCTTGCCGTTGATCGCGACGATGGAAAAGACGTGCCCGTGAAGGTGCATGGGATGCTCCATGTCGGTCTTGTTCGTGAACGTCACGGCGACGCGGTCGCCGCGCCGAACGTGAATCTTCGGCGTGTTGGGCCATTGCTTTCCGTCGATCGACCAGATCGACGTCCCGTACGTGCCGCCGCCGAGGGTCAACGCTTTGCGCACGTCGGCCGGGCGTTCCCGGTAGTCACCGCCGACGCCGCAGGCTTTCTCGTAGGTGAAATAATCGACGCCTTCGAGCGATTGCGAACTGCTCTGCGGCGAGACGTTCTCCATGCCGGGCGTGCGAACGACGACGGCCTGTTCGAATGCGAGCGGATCGCTCGAGAGGCCTTGGAGGAGCCACGCTCCCGGCCGCGTTACCTCGAACCATGCATCGTAACGCTCGGCAACGCCGATGCGCAACGCGTCCACGTCGACCGGTCGCTCGAGCGGATTGCCGTCGGCGTGCGTAACGGTGAGGCGATGCGCCGCCAAGCGCACGTATCGCGTCTGCGTTGGGTTGGCGTTGAGAATGCGCAGCCGCACGCGCTCTCCGACGTTGACGGTAAGCGACTGCGTTGCGGGATAGCTTTCGCCGTTGATGCAGTGCGCACGATACGAAACCTCGTCCCCCATACGGTCGTTGGGCATCATCTCTGCCATCTCGGGAGAGCCTACCGGGTCCGTCATCGGCGCGGAGCTGCGCCCGGCCATGGCCGCGTGCACGCTCTGCATGTCCGGCACGTCGTGGAAGACCAGCGCGAACTCTTTGTCCGCGCGCTGCTCCTTCGGATCGTCGACGACGAACATGCCGAAGAGCCCACGCACCGCGCCGAGCATCATGCCGTGATCGTGGTACCAGCGCGTTCCGGGTGGCCCCGGCGCGAACTCGTAGCGAAAGCTCCCGCCGTGCAGCACCGGAGCTTGCGTCACCCCGGGAACGCCGTCCATCGCGTTGGGCAGGATCATCCCGTGCCAGTGCACGGTGGTCGCAACGCCGGTGAGATTTCGGTAGAGGACGCGTACGCGCTGGCCGTGGACGACCCGAAGAAGCGGACCGGGAACGCGCCCGTTGTACCCGAGCGCGGGGAACGCGATACCGGGCGCCGGCGTGAAGGTCAGCGCTGCGGCCGTGAGCGCGTACTCGACCACGTCGCTCGCGAGCGCGCGTTCCGAAAGCGGCGCGATCGACGCGACGGCCATCGCGCCGGCGCTGCGCCGCAGGAACGCGGCGCGGTTCACGAGCCGCCCCCGACTTCGATCGGTTTGTCAATGACCGTACTCCCGTAGCGGACCTCGACGACCCACGGTCCTGCCATGTTGAAGCGCAGAACTCCGCTCAGGACGTGTGGGTCGCTCGTCGGCCGAAGCGTGACCGCGTATTGATGCGTCTCTATCCCCATGTGCATGATCGCGGCGGCGGTTACCAGCGCCGGTATGGTGCCCGGAAAACGAACGGTCAGCGTCGCGGTCGTCGCAGGGTTCTGCGGGCTCAGCGAGATCGTCGGGCCGGCTCCCGCGGCTCCGCCGTCGAGACTCGAGAGATAGGCGGCGATATCCGCTACTTGCGCCGCGGTGAATCCGAAGTTCGGCATCGGTGGATGCGGATGCAAGATCGCAAACGCGATTCCTTGCGGCGTCAAGCGATGCTCGATTCCGAAGAGCGCCGGACCGATCCCGCCTTGGAAGTTCGTGCCGTGGCAGCCCGTGCATCCGTTCTGCGCGACGAGCCCTGCGCCGGCGTTTGCGGACGCGGCGGGGGCGAGAGGCGAGGCTGCGGCAACGCGGGGTACGATCGGCTCGACGGTGACCCCGGCGGGTTCGCTGAACAAGAAACGCTTCCCGGGCTCGTACGGTCCCGCGAAGGCGAGCTGGAGTCCGATCTGCGGCGCCGCGTTCGGCCCCACGAGCAGCTCGCCGATAAGTGCCATATTCGGCTGGAGATTGTGCGAGAAGTCGAGCACGTACTGCCGGTTGAGCGTGTCGGAGCTCGCGACGTCGTAACGGAGCAGGACGTGATTGCGCCAACCGATGTCGCGCTCCACCTCCAGCATGAAGCCGTTGAGCGGGACGTCGCGCTCCGAGAGAGCAGGTTGCGCGTCGAAGCCGTGATAGAACATCGTTTGGAAATGCCACTGCGGCGTCTGGTAGCCGTAGTAGAGACCTTCGCGCGTGAAGGGATCGGTGCCGGCGAACGCTCCGAGCGCGTCGTGCAGCGGCGCGAACCCGCGCATGCCCACGATTCCAATGCTCCACGGCTCCGACATGCCGCCGTAGGAGACGTTCGCATCGAGCGTTCGTGGATTCACGGTCTGGTTGTAGTCGAGCGCGTCGCCGGTCGCCCCGCTCCCGGTGAGGTACGATAGATTGTACATGAACTCGTTCGACATTCCGCTGAAGGCCATTCCCCAGCGCGCTTCGTTCGGGTTGAAGACGTTCTGCCCGGTCTGCTGCGTCGCGAGCAGGTAGCTGCCGAGCGTCCAGGCGTGCGCCGGCATGAACGGGAAGGGCGTGTGAAACTTTCCGAGCTGCAGCGAGTTCGTTCCATGGAAGAGGCCGTTCCACGAAAGCCACATCTGCTCGGTCTGTCCGATTTGCCCGGAGTCGATCGCATGCTGCTCGAGGTACCACGTGAAGTTGCGGCCAAGGAAGCCGCCGCCCAAGAGCGACAGATCCGAGACCATCAGCGCGCCGGGCCGATCCTTGTTGGCGAGATACGATGTGACGTACGCGCGCACCGCAAAGGGCAGCGCTTGATCCTGCAGGTGACGGTTGAGCGTTTGGAAGTTCGTCATCATGACCATCATGCCGTACGGCGTCATGCCGGGAAAGGTCGTGTGGCACTCCTCGCACGAGACGCCCTGCCCGTTTGCGAAGACCGGTACCGCCCGGGCCGCGCGCGCAGCAATCAGGAACAAGAATGCACACGCGCAGCAGAGCCACGCGATCGAAATGAGGCGCCTCATCGGAGCTCCTTATTCATTCGTTGCACCAGCAGTCCTCGCTAGAAGGCCTCGGTCAATCGCACGAGCGCACTGCGCCCGGGCGCGATCTGCGTCGTGTTGAAGCCGTTGGCTATCTTGAGGACGTATTGATGGTTTAGCAGATTCTCGACGTCGACCCGAACGCCGAGGCCGTGGTTCGGCGTCCCGACGAGCGTTCGGCCAAGGGATGCGTCGAACGCGAGATGCGAGGGGAGACGCCCCGAGAGCGATGTCGTCGCGTTCTCGAATGCGACTGGATAGCCCGTACCGTAATCGCCCTGCAGCGTTGCGTACCACTCCCGCGCGGGCCCGAAGCGCGCCGTGTATCCTGCCGTCGACGCAACCGTTTGGTCGTGATCCTCCGGCGAAAGCAGTTCGGGCGAGGTCAGCGGCACTCCCGGCGGATTCGGCGCGGGTCCGAAGAGGAACGTCGAGCCCGATATGCCGCCGGCCTGCGACGACGAGACCGTGGTCGTGACGTACCACGAGTTGCCGTTCTCGAGGCGATCCTCGAGGCGCATCTCGACGCCCGTATAGCGGCCGAGCGCATTGTTGAAGACGGCGAAGAGCGGCGTATTCAAGAGCTGCGTCGTGTCGAGCACGTTGATGACGTTACGCTCGTCGAGGTTCACGTAGCCGGTCATCGTCGGAGAGAACGCGTGCTGCAAGCCCATCTCGAAGTACGCGTCTCGCTCGGGCTGCAGGTTGTAGACGGGATTCGCCGGGCAGCCGCCGGAGCCGGCTCCCAACAACGCGCAGGCTTGGCGAACGTCCTCCAATTGAGGCGCTGCGTAGAACCGCCCGTAGTAGACATGGACGATGTTTTTGGGATCGGCTTGGAGGTTCGCTGCGATTCGCGGTTCGAGCATGTCCCCGCCGACGTAGCCGGTCGAGCGATCGTATCTCAGGCCGTACTGAATGGAAAGGATTCGTATCGGCGTCCACGTGTCTTGCGCGTAGAGTCCGATCGCGGAGCCCGCCCGAGCTTGCGCCGTGTAGACCGGGTAGTACGGCGATACCGGTGAGAGCGTCGAATTGCACTGGACGTAGTAGCATGCGAAGGTCTCGTTCGCCGTAAAGTTCTCGCGATCGGCATCGATCCCGATCTTCCACGCATGCGTTCCCGTCGCGCGAAAGTCGCTGACGCGGATCCCGGCGTAGGCGGCCAGGCGATCCTGATCGAGTCCTACGAGGTGGTCCAGCGTTCCCGTGTTGGGATCGAACTGGGTTGCGAGCACGTCATTGGCCAAGTCTCCCGCGTAGACGACGCGCGTCATGCGATACCACGGAATCACTTGGAAGACGCCGCTTCCGTCGCGCGACGCAAGCGTGTAGTTCGCGCTCGCGAAGCGGTCGTACTCGCGCTGTACGTCGTCGGTCCCGGGAGCGCTCGTCACGGGGTCGAGCGGATTGCTCGGGTCGGCGTTGATCGGAATCTCGAACTGCGAGAACTGATTGCCGTAATCGAAAGCGAGCGTGGAGCGGCTGTCGATCTGCGTGATCGCACGCAGGAACTCGTCACTCGAGGAGCTGTTGTCGTGGATGGGCACGTACGTCGGCGCGTCGATTCCATAGTTCGTCTGCTGGGTGTTCACGTCGAGAAACACCTCGGTCGAGCCCGAGCGTGCCTCGTCGGCCAGCTCTGCGATGGCTTGGCCGTAGTTGCCCACGCCCTCGGTTAACCGGCCGAAGTTTCCCTGTCCGATGTCGCTCGAGCGGTCGGTGATGACGTTGACGAGGGCGCCCATGCGCTCGCCACCGTACTCGGCCGGAAAATCACCCGTATATATCTCGATCGAATCGATGTCGGCAGGATCGACGATCTGCGCGAAGTTGGAGCTGGTAGCGAGCGGGAGCGGAGCCCCGTCGATATTGTAGGTGACGCCGTGAAAACCGAGCGCAACCGGCTCGTCATAGGAGAAACGCACGATGCCCGGCATCGTCTCGATCAACCGGTTCAGATCGTTTTCATCGGGGGAAGCCTGGATCGCGCTACGGTCGATCTGGTTTACGCCGACTGGCGTCCCCGTGACGCCTGCGTTCGCGGCGACCGTCGCGTGGGCGATCGCGTGCAGATGAGAGAGTGCGACGTCGACGGTGACGATGGAGTCGCTCGAGACACTCAGTGTATAGGAGCGGGCCAACGCGCTGTCGGCGTGCGCGGTCAGAAGGTAGTCGCCGAACGGAACGGTTGAGAAGACGTACACCCCGTGTGCGTCGGTCGTCGCGACGAAGCGCGAGCCCTCGCCCACGAGCGTGACGCGCGCTCGCGGCGCCGGCGCGCCATCGAGCGTAACGGTGCCGCGGACGAGACCTGTCGTCGCCGCGCCGGCGACGGCAAATGCGAAGGCGAAGGTTGCAACCTCGATGCTGAGTGCGGCAAAAAGCGCCGCAAGAATGCGAAACACAGACTCCCTTTCGAAAGGAACGCGGTAGCGGTTGGAAGAGGCGCTTACGCGCCGAGTACCGCGGTCGGGGGAGGACGAGCGTAACGGCGGGCCGCGCGCAGGATGCGTGAGACCGTCGGCGTCGGGCAAGCGCGGATGCGCCACGCGAGAGGGCGCTGGGCGAAGCGGCCGCAGCGAATCGCGATGGCGGCTGCAGCCAAGAGGGAGATAGCACCGCGCGCCAGGACCAGCAGCAGCCATGCAGCTAGCGCGACGGCTGCGAGCAGCAACGGCGGCGAAACGGTTTGATGCCGCGGTTCGAGATGCTCGGCGAGCGCCAGCCACGAGGCGGCAGCCACAGTGAGAGCGGGCCAGCTCGGAACCGCGGTTTTCAGCCGGGCGGCCAGAATGGAGCCCTCTTGCGTTCGTCCGGCGCCCGCCCAAGCGAGCGCCCCAACGGCAAGCACTCCTCCGAGCAGCGCGAGCGCGCTCAGCACGAGGAGTAGCTCGTGGTAGGAGCCGCCTATCGCGTGGCCGCTGCCGTAGCCGGCAGCATGGGCCAAAAGCGAAGCAATAAGCCCGAATACGACGGCTCCTGGGAGCTCTCTCGCCCTCATCGAGGCCGCAACTTTCGTCCAGTCGCAAGGGTTGGCCTTGAGCGGGCGTCGTACACTCCCGGCCCCTCCCCCTAGGCGCAGCCCGTCTTTTGGGGGATACGTATCTCCAAGAAAGGCATGGCGACAGCACCTAACGTGAACTCCCGCCTCCCGGTCGAGAATGCCGACACGGTCAGCTTGGTCTGCGCGCTCCTGGCGCGCTTTCCGGAGCTGGCTTCGATTCGCGCCATGCCGGCAGAGGGTACGGTGCGTCTCACCTTCGCCGTGCGGCAGCGGCTCGACCGCGCCGCCCAGCGGCAGATCGCCGAGCTCGTGAGCGATCACGTCGGCGCTTTCGTTCTGCTCTCCGGCGGGGCGCCGGAGAGTCTGCGGGTCGAGTGCGAGAGCGAGCGGCCGATGAGCTTTATTCACGTGACTCGGGATTTGGAGAGTTTCTCGAAGGACGAGCTGGAGATGCTCGGGGCCTTCTTTCTTGCCCGCTTCGAAGACGCACTCGTCTGTAGTCCTCGCGCCGACGACGGCTTCGAGGAGGACGAAGCCGCCCAAGATGAGGCGGCGCTCTACGCGATCGAGGCGCTACGCGATCCCACGCAGTCGAAGAATCTCGTCGGCTTTCGCGAAGAGAAACGCGTCTTGGTGTATTTCCTGAAGGCCCAGAAGAAAGCAAAGGCATCGGCTCGCCGCTAAGCTCGCTGAATCTCCTCATCATCGGCGACGTCGTCGGATCCCCTGGGCGCGATACCCTCAAGCGCCTGTTGGCGTTGCTTCGGGAGCAGCACCGCGTGCACGCGTGCATCGCGAACGGCGAGAACGTCGCAGGCGGCTTCGGGCTTACCGCGCAGACCGCGCAGGAGCTCTTCGATACCGGGGTCGACTTCATCACCGGCGGCAACCACATCCTGGACAAACGCGATTTCGGCGCGTATCTCGACGCGTCAGAGCGCGTCCTTCGCCCGGCGAACTATCCCGAAGGATTTCCGGGCCACGGGTACGGCACGTTCTCGGTCGAGGGCGTCACGGTAGGTGTGATCAACGTCATGGGCCGCACGTTCATGCCACCCGTCGACGATCCGTTTCGCGCGGCAGACGCCTGCCTCCAGGGATTGAGCCCGCAGACGCGCGCGATCGTCGTGGACGTGCACGCCGAAGCGACGTCGGAGAAGGTGGCGCTCGGGCGGTATCTCGACGGCCGCGTCTCGCTGGTCTACGGTACGCACACCCACGTCCAGACCGCGGACGAGCAGATCCTTCCCGGCGGAACCGCCTTTATCAGCGACGTCGGTATGACAGGTCCGACCGACGGCATCATCGGCATGGAGCAAAAAGCCGTGCTCGACCGGTTCCTGGTGGGCGTCTCGGACCGCTTCTCGGTGCAGAAGACCGGGCCACGGCAGTTTTGCGCGATCGTCGTTGCCATCGATACGGCCAGCGGTAAGGCGACGGAGATCAAGCGGCTCTTCCTTCGCGGCATCCCGTGATCGTCGATTTTCACTGTCACACGATCGAGAGCGACGGCTCTCTTACGCCGCAGGCCTTGGCCGACTACATGCGCGATCGCCGCGTCGACGTCTTCGCGATATCCGACCACGACACGCTCTCGGCGTACGGCGCCTTTCGTGCGGCCGCCGGGACGCGCGTCGTCACGGGGATCGAGATCAATACCACCTGGCGGGACAATGAGGTACACCTGCTCGGCTACGCGCTTCCTTTAGATGATGCCGCGCTGAACGCGATGCTCGAGCGCAACCGCGCCGAACGCCGTGCGCGCGCAGAGCGCATGGTCGTGCAGCTTCAGGCCGCCGGCTACCGGATCACCTTCGGCGCGGTGCTCGAAGAAGCGCGCGGCTCGAAATCGCTCGGGCGCCCGCACGTCGCCAAGGCGCTCGTCCGCGCCGGCGAGGCCTCGGACGTGGCTGCGGCGTTTCGCGGCCTGCTACGACGTGGGCGCCCCGGCTACGTTCCCTCGACGCACGTAACGCCGCCGGAGGCCATTGCGTGCATCCGCGATTGCGGGGGCATTGCCGTGCTGGCGCATCCTGGCCGCTTGAAGGACCGGGGGATCATCGATGCGCTCGTCGAGCACGGCCTGCACGGCTTGGAGGTGTTCTACCCGCTCCATGACGACGACGACGTCCGCTTCTTCCGCGAGAAGGCGAAGGAACGTGGGCTCGTCATGACGGCGGGATCGGATTTTCACGACATCCGCTATCACGCCCACGGCGTCGGGATGCGCGTGGACGACGAGGCTATTGCGCCTTTTCTCGCGCTTGCCGGAGCAGCATAGCGCTCTCGGTTTCGTAGGCTTCCATCGCGTTGCGCTGGTCGTCCACGACCGCCCGATCGTTCATGGCGCGGTGGTTGATGCGCACGTTGTAGGCGCACGCGGCCAGTGCAGCCGCAGCGAACTCGCTTGCGCTCGCGGCATCGCTCGCAAGATGCGGGTTACCGAGGTCGAGCGCCTCGACGGCGAGGCGCTGCACGTCGAGTGCGAGCGACATCGCGCGCAGAGGCTCTTGCGCGGCGCGTATTAGTGCCTGCTGCCGAGCATCGCCGCGCGCTGCCACGACGGCCGCGAAGGCATCTTCGTCGCGCGACCCAGCCTCCAACAGCCGCTCGCGCAGCAGGTCGGCGCGCGACGCTATGCCGTGCGCGCGCCCGCGCTGCGGTGCGTAGCGCGGATTGCCCGCGGTGATGCGCGCAGCCATTGCAACGAGCGATGCCCCGAGCGCTGCGACGATGGTCGCAGCACTACCGCCGCCGGGCGTGGGGCTCGTCGAAGCAAGCTGTTCGAGGTATGCTGCGAGGCTCTTCACGAGAGGTGCATTTTTGCAACGGGGATGAGGGGCCTTTCGGCGAAGGAGCGCGGATGCAAACTGCCGTTGCGCCGCAAGGTGACGTCAAAGACCGTACGCTCGCCGAGCAAGGACGCGCGCGGATCGCGTGGGCCGGCGCGTACATGCCGGTCCTCGCACAGATTCGCGAGCGTTTCGAGCGCGACAAACCGCTGCGCGAGGTGCGGATCGGGGCGTGCCTGCACGTCACCACGGAGACGGCGAACCTCATGCTCGCGCTGCAGGCCGGCGGGGCGCAGATCGCGCTCTGCGCCAGCAACCCGCTCTCGACGCAGGACGACGTTGCGGCAGCCTTGTGCGAGAACGGCATACCCACGTTTGCGATCAAGGGCGAAGATCACGCGCGGTATTACGCACACATCGAGTCGGTGATCGCGACGCGCCCCCAGATGTCGATGGATGACGGCTGCGATCTCGTCACCACGATCTTCAAGAGCCACAAAGAGCTGCTCCCGCACATGATCGGCGGCTGCGAGGAAACGACGACCGGCGTGATTCGGCTACGCGCGATGCAGCGCGACGGCGTCCTGCCGTATCCCGTGGTTGCCGTCAACAATGCGCTGACCAAGCACATGTTCGACAACCGATACGGAACCGGGCAATCGACGCTCGACGGGATCATCCGAGCGACGAACGTGCTCCTCGCCGGCCGCACCGTGGTCGTCGTCGGCTACGGATGGTGCGGGCGCGGCATCGCCTCGCGTGCGGCGGGGATGGGTGCGCACGTCGTCGTCATCGAGGTCGACCCGCGCAAGGCGATCGAAGCGGTGATGGACGGTTACCGCGTGATGACGATTGCCGAGGCGGCGAAGATCGGGGACGTCTTCGTGACCGTGACCGGTAACTATCACGTCATTCGTGAGGAGCATTTCCGCGCGATGAAAGACGGCGCAATCGTCTGTAACTCCGGCCACTTCAACGACGAGCTCGATCTCGACGCGATTGCTCGTCTCGCCGTACGCAGGACGCAGCCTCGCGCCTTCGTCGAACAGTTCGAGCTCGCCGACGGCCGGCGGGTGTGCATCCTCGCGGAAGGCCGGCTCGTCAATCTCGCGGCGGGCGAGGGCCATCCCGCTGCCGTGATGGACATGTCCTTTGCAAATCAGGCGATGTGCGCGGCGTTCCTCGCTGCGGAGCACGCACGGCTCGAGAAGAAGGTGTACGACGTACCGATCGAGATCGACGAAGAGGTCGCGCAGCTCAAGCTCGCGTCGATGGGCATCGGTATCGACACGCTGACGCCGGAGCAGGAGAAGTACATGGCATCCTGGAGCGAGGGAACGTAAGTGGCATATCGTCGGCTCTTTACCTCTGAGTCGGTCACCGAGGGGCATCCCGACAAGCTCGCCGATCAAATCTCGGACGCTGTTCTGGACGCATTGCTGAAAGACGACCCGCAATCCCGGGTTGCCGTCGAGACGTTTGCGATCACCGGGCAGATCCATATCGCGGGTGAGGTGACGACGAAGACCTACGTCGACATTCCGCGCCTCGTGCGCGAAACGATTCGCGAGGTCGGATACACGCGCTCGTCCATCGGCTTCGACGCCGAGACGTGCGGCGTGAGCGTCTCGATCGACGAGCAGTCACCCGACATCGCGCTCGGCGTCGATAAGTCGCTCGAGGCGAAGGCCGGCGACGATGACGCGTTCGAGCTCACCGGTGCCGGCGATCAGGGCATGATGTTCGGCTACGCGTGCCGCGAGACCGACGAGCTCATGCCGTTGCCGATCGTGCTCGCACACAACCTCACCCGTCACCTGGCTGCGGTGCGGAAGAACGGAGCGATTCCGTACCTTCGCCCGGACGGCAAATCGCAGGTCACCGTCGAGTACGATGGCGACAAGCCCGTCCGTGTGGATGCGGTCGTCGTCTCGGCACAGCACGACCCCGAGATACCGCTCGAGGTCATTCGCAACGAAATTACCGAGCGGGTGATCAACCACGTGATTCCCGAGGCGATGCACGATGCGCGCACGCGCGTGTTCGTGAATCCGACGGGACGTTTCGTCATCGGCGGACCGAAGGGCGACGCGGGCTTGACGGGACGCAAGATCATCGCCGACACGTACGGCGGCATGGCGCGCCACGGCGGCGGTGCGTTCTCGGGGAAGGACCCGACCAAGGTGGATCGCTCGGGCGCCTACGCCGCGCGCTGGGTTGCGAAGAACGTCGTCGCGGCAGGGCTTGCGGACCGCTGCGAGGTGCAGCTGGCATATGCCATCGGCGTCGCGCATCCGGTGAGCGTGCTCGTGGAAACGTTCGGCACCGGGAGAATGCCGGACGAGACGATTGCCCAAGCGATTGCGGACGTGTTCGATCTGCGGCCGGCCGCGATCATTCACCATCTCAACTTGCGGCGGCCAATGTATCGGCAGACCGCATCGTATGGGCACTTCGGCAGACCCGAGCTCGATCTGCCGTGGGAGAAGATCGATCGCGTGGAGGCCCTGCGCCGGGCCACGCGTTTTACCGGCGAGTCTCTGCGCGTACCGAACTTCGCAAGCTAGCTCCTGCAGGCACCGCAAGGTGCCGCTCGAATGGACCCCCTCGGGCAACTACGCACTTGCCCATCGGAGGTACATGGTATGCGGCGTTTCCTCGTTTTTATCGCATTCGCCGGCCTGAGCTTCGGCCTGGCGAGCAGGTTGCCGGCTGTCGCGCAGCAGCAGCCATCCATCGCAGTAATGAACTTCTCAACGCAAGGTCTCACCGGTGACTGGTGGGGTCAGTTCCAACCCGGGGTTGCGCTCTCTGATCTCGTCACCGACGAGCTGGTCAACGAAGGCAACTTCAACGTTGTGGAGAGAGCGAAGCTCGGCGACACGATGCAAGAGCATCAGCTCGACACGTCAGGTGCGGTCGATCCCGAGACCGCCGTTCGGGCCGGTCGCTTGGTCGGAGCACACTTCCTGGTCGAAGGTAACGTTCTGCAGTTCGAGCAGACGGGAGCCTCGGGTGCCAACGCCGGGCAGGCCATCGGCGGAATTCTCGGCGGCGTCGCCGGAGGCTATCACAGCACGCGCGTAACGATCAAAGTCGCGGTGCGCGTCGTCGACACGCAGACCGGGCGTATCGTGCAAGCCTTTGACGACGAGCAAACGCAGACGGCGAACTCATGGGGCGCCGGCGGCATCAGCTTCTTGAGCGGCACGTACGGAAGCTACCACAACTCGAACTTCACGTCGTCGACGATGGGGCATCTCATCGACGCGGAAGCGAAGCTGATCGCTGCACACATCGATCCGCATCGGCTGGCATCGGTGCCGGCGATGCCGACGCTCTGGGGGCGTATCATCGGGTTCGACAACGGCTACTACATCATCAACGTCGGGTCGTCACGCGGCGTCTCGGTGGGACAATACTTCCAGGTCAACAAGGTGATGCAGGTTCGTGACCCGGGCACCGGACGTTATCTGACGGTGAACGAACCCACGGGCCGGTTGCAAGTTACGGCGGTGAGCGGCGAGACCGCGATCGCTCGACGCGTTTCCGGCGCTCCGAAAAAGGGAGAGCAGGTACAGTCGGAACCGTAACGCGCCTTTAGTCGCCGCAGCAGTTGGCCGCGAGCTGACCGCAATCGGCGCAAAAGGCCTTGGCGTGCTTGTAGATGAACGTCGTGCCGCCGCACTGGTAGCAGCGCAGGACATCGGCCTCGTTGGAATTTGCCTGGTTGATTTCCCTGCCTTATACTGCTGATGCGGCGGCCCCTTGCCGCACGTTCCGGATTAGCTCAGTTGGTAGAGCAGCTGACTGTTAATCAGCGGGTCGCTGGTTCGAGTCCAGCATCCGGAGCCACTTACAGGAGTGGAAACCCTTGATTTGTCGAGGGTTTTCGCTTTTGTAGGGATTGCGCAAGCGAGCGTGTCCGACGTTCTGGTCACCATTTGGTCACAGGAAGTCTCGGACGGCTGCATGAGCGAGGCTTCGAGCCGGTCTGCAGCAGCACGCTTCGCTCGCGTCGTGGCCTTGGCATAGACGCGCATCGTCATGTTCAGGGTCGAGTGTCCAAGGAAGTGCTGCACTGTTACCGGATCGACTCCCGCTTCGATGAGCAGGCTTGCGAACGTAGCCCTTAGGTCATGGAATCGAACCCGACGCACGCCGCACGTCTTTGCGAACTCGATCCACGCTTGGCCGAATGTATCCGGGTGCCACGGCTGGCCGTCCCCACGATCAAAGACCAGGGTCTCTGACTCCTGATCCAAGCCCAGAACCTGCAGTCGCTGTGCTTGAGCGACTTTGTACTCTCGAAGCTCCTCAACGACCGAGGCCGGAATCGGTATGGCGCGTTTGCTCGACGCGCTTTTTGGCGCCTTCTCTTTGATGGCGTAGCCGTCCAGTCTGTCAACTTCTAGCGAGCGTCGCACAGTGAGGGAGCCATCCACGAGGTCGAAGTCCTCCCACTTAACTGCGAGCAGTTCGCCTCGCCGAACGCCGGAGTATAAGGCGATTAGGACAGGGCAGAACAGAGCCGTGTTTCTTGCAGCGGAAAGCAGCGAGCGTACTTCCTCTGCCTCTAATGGCCGCTTCTCTGACTCGGACGCTTTTGGGGGTTTGACGTACCTGGCGGGATTCTCGTCCAGCCATTTACGCTCTATCCCAAACGTGAGCGCCGTTTTAAGGGTGCGGAGGACATATCGGGCCGTGGTTCCTGAGATTGTCCCCTTTCGCTTATCCTTGCGGCTGGCGCTCATCCAAGCGTCTCGCGCGGAAGAGATTGCCTCTGCCGATAGCTCGCAGAGTCTATCGGGACCTAGCTCTGGTCGTAGATACAGCCGGACCACGCTTTCGTATGAAGCGTAAGTCCGCGATTCAATCGAAGGGCGCACGTCGGCCAACCACGCATCGAGTAGATCGCCGACTGTTCGCGTCTGCGGTTGTGCTTTCTTTGCCTTAGCTTCGGCCAGGTACTTCAGCGCGAGTCGCTCGGTTTCGCCCTTAGTGCGCGAGGTAAAGCGTTTCTGCTTCCGCCTTCCGTTCTTGCGTGGCAGGTCAATGAGCACGCTCCACTTGTCGCCGCGTGCTTTGGCCTTGACTTGCAAGGTTGTTCTCCTTTCTCCGCCCGCGTAAGGGTCAGGCGGTGCCGGTCGGTTCGGCGTCCATACGGAGGACACTTTCAAGCCCGGCTATCGGGACCACTACGCGCCTTCCGAAACGCACGGCGGGAAGTTCTCCGCGCCTCACGGCCTCATAGGCGGTATTTATTCCGATGCCAAGCATTCCAGCGGCCTCAGCCACGGTCATGGTAAGACGCTTGTGCTCGGGCATGTTTGCAGAAAGCGGCGACGAGCTTTCGTCCCGCTTGGATCGTGTATGCAAGTTTGGTTTACCTTGGTCGCGCCCTACGGCCCTACGGTTCGAGGTTTTAGACGTATACCTCGAAGGCCGGTGCGCTCGCGCTATAGGCGGCGCTCAGTGTTTACGCGCTTTTTCGCTTTGTATTCTCCACAGAATACCTTTTGCCCCAGAATTGCGAATCGCGCCGACGCACTGCGCCTCGCGATTGTGTGACTGCTCCCCTTACCAGTATAGTACCGCGAAACAGGCCTTTTGTCGAGCACCTCTGTTGGATTTTTTCCTTCGGTGTACACCCGAAAAACTGGTCTACTGAATGGTAATGACGCAGCCGGGACTTTTTCGAGTGTAATTCGGTGGTTGGGCATCAGCCGGGTTACTGAAAGAGCGACAGTAGCCACCCGGCTAGGAGTAAGACCGGAATCGCGACGATGATCACGACCACCGCGATCCATGTCGCCGAGGCATTCTGTGGCTGTTGGCAGGGTTGTATTCGAGGCCGCGCGCTCAGGTCATCACTCCCTATCTCCGTCGCGTCGTCGTCATAGTACGCGCCGCGGAACGTGCCGAGGCTGGAGACGTTGCCGGGTTCGAATGGGTCGCTGCTCATGGGTTTGGGTAAGCCGCTTTGCGGTCGTAGTCGTCAGTCATACAGAACCCGACTCCCTTGAAGTTTTTCGCGCAAGCATCATGCACGTTGCGTGCTCGGTCTTTATCTCCAAGTGTTACAAAGCAGGCTTCCAGCGCTTTGGAGTACTCAGCAAGGGATAAGAGCACCACAGCGGCCGGATTCCTTGCATCCCCCGTCCATGTCTCAAGAAACATCGTCGCTGCTTGCGACTCGTCGCACGCTTTCCATACGGCCTCATAAGTCGTATCATCCAGGGACTGAGCACATTCGTCGCTTTCGAGCAAGCCTTCCAGAACTTTGGTAATTCGTTTCCATGCGGGGACAGAAACTCGTGCCTTGGCATCCATGCGCGACGTGTTATGTAGACGCCGCACGGTTCGCACCAGTTTTCTCTGAAACGCTGACGCTCGATGTTCTCGCTCCCGCGCCTCAAGTTGTTTACGGTATTCGAATTTTCGTTCTTCGAGTTGCAGTTGGTTCCCGAGCGATCCCCGCAAAGTCACGAAAGCGACAGCAGCGCTGATAAGACCGCCGACTATGGTCCCGATTAGCCCTTGAATCAATTGCTCCACATTCGCTAAGCAGGTCCTTCGGTACTGCGACGCCGCTGCCCTTTGGTGTGGTCTAGCATCACTGCCTAACGTCGCCACGCAGCGCGGGCTGAACGTCCGAACCAATGTCGCAATAATCGCTCGCACACGTTGACTCCGTTTCGACGAAGCGGTCGTGAGCGGCGCGGCCAAGTTGCACGACCTGATCCTCCGTGAGCGCGCCGCGCATCCAATAGCGCGAAGGCGCGACCAAGAGCCAGAAGCACTGCCGGTACGCGGCGTCAGTTCCAAACTCGACGCCCAAGAGCTTCTCGTACACGTAGGCTTGGCTCGCGAGTGCAGGTGCACGCTCCAGCGTGTTCGGCGTGTCGGCTTCAGTCACGCGACGGCCTTCAGTGCTGCGCGGCCTTCAGCCGTCAGGACGTAGACGCGCTCACCCTCTTGGACGTTATGGAGGCGCAATAGCCCGCGCGAGCAAAGCTCTTCAAGCGCACTGCTCGAATCAGATTCGAGGAATGCAGAGACCGCGGCGGCCCAAGCGCATTGCTCTTGCTCCTCGATCCAACTGGCGGCCTGAAGTGTTTCCATGAGGTCACCCGGAATTTTCAGCAGAGAGGCTTCGCCGGAGTCGCTCGCGCGAACCTCAGCAGAACCATCCCCCCTCTTAGTGCGCTGCTTCGCTTTCTTCGCGGCCTCCGCGCACTTGGCGGAACACGTTGACGACCGCCTAGCTCGGGCGGATGGTACTGGTTCGGAGCAGCGTTCACACTTGGCCGGAAGTCTTTTCATGTTCGATCCTTTTCGAGGAAGTCGGGACACGCCGAATGTCCCGACATAGCAAAATGTCCCGGGTTGTGTCCCGACTTTTGTCCCGGGTTAGGTTTTCGAATGGGAGGACGCAGTAGGTGTGGTGGTGGCCGGGCGACGATGTTTATCGTGCGCATGCTGCAACCCTACCCCGTCGACGTGACTTAGGTCATATCACTTCAGCGGTTCGACGATGTAGGATTGATACATGATGAACTTAAACGCAGTTCTCGGCCACATAATCGCTCGCTCCACAGTGCCGAACGTACCTGATATGAGAGTGCGCGACGCGTGCGCCATGATGGCGTATCTGTTCCTTCAGCGCTTACTGGCCGGTGCAGGAAGCTCAGTCGTGGTGCTCCGCCTATTTCAGTACTCCGGCCTCGGATATATGGCGCTCACGAAGTCTCGCTCGCTGCGCGCCGCGCTTGTCGCGCGCGGTTTCTAGTGACCAAGTTCATCGCGTACTACCGCGTTTCAACGAAGAAGCAAGAACGCTCAGGGCTTGGGCTTGACGCCCAACAGTCAGCCGTCAGCGAGTACGTAAGGCGCGAGGGTGGGCGCCTTATAGACTCCTACCGCGAGACGGAGTCCGGCCGTGTTAGCTCGCGGCCCGAGCTTACGAAAGCGGTTGCTCACGCGCGACGAGCCGGTGCAACCCTCGTTACCGCAAAGCTCGACCGGCTGAGCCGTGACCTTGCGTTTCTATCGGCCTTCATGAAGAACGGCGTCTCGTTCGTATCCTGCGACTTCCCACAGGCAAACGTGTTCATGCTCCAGGTCATGGGTGCAGTGGCAGAGTACGAAGCTAAACTCATTCGCGAGCGCACTTCGGCGGCTTTAGCAGCGCGCAAGGCCCGCGGCTTGCCCCTGGGATCGCATATCCCCGCATGCCGCAACAACCTCCGCGGAAAAGCCGCAGCACGTGGGCGTAAACTAGGCGCCAGCGCAATGCGGGCCAAGGCTACCGAAGCCTATGCGGACCTGCTACCCATCATCGAGTCATATCGTGACCAGGGTAAGTCGTTCGAGTGGATCGCGCACAAGCTAAACCGGCGTCACACCACCCGTACGGACAAGCCATTTACGCCTATGACGGTGCACCGCATCTTGGGTCGTGCTTCCAGAAAGCGCGCATTGCCACTTCTTTTCGCGCAGGCGCGGCTCTAACCGTTTGGACGACTCAGAGGTCATCGAACCCATGCAAAAACTTGCATACGGGCTAAATCCGAAAGTGAGGCTGGCGTGAAGATAAACCACGGCCCAGGGTTTGCTGGCAACTTTTACCACGCGGCGCGTCGGTACGCGTTCGTGAAGCCGCCCGATGGGCGAATCGGTAAGGTGAAAGGGTGGTTTCCGGGGTGCGTGCCTGGGCCTAAGAAACCGCGAATCCGCGTCCGTAGGAGCGTGGCGAAGCCGGTCGATCCCGTTACCGGGAAAAGGCCTTACCGCAAGCGCTACAACAGTGCAGAAGCGTTCGCAGAGTGGCTTGAAATGCTGCGCGCTCAGCAGTAGTCCCGTATGTCAGAACACCGGCAGAATCATGCGTCCTCGGCGCAGTTTGAACTTTTGTCCCCCTGTGCCTCCAGAAAGAAAACCGTCCTATAGCGCTAGGGCTTTGTCATCACTGCGTTAGTCGCCTGGAGTCTTACCACAGACTTCGGTCGCTAGTAATAGGTGTTCGTTACGTTTATCAAAAGTGCGGCTTTCCCGCGTGTATTATTCCAAACGGTCCCGTCTGTGTATCGTGCATTTTGCACTATCACGGCGATGCTCGCCAGGGTTGGAACATTCCATGAACCGGTCCAACAGTTTCGCGCGACTTGCTTCCCGCTGTAAACGTCGTCAACGCTGCGGCCTCCCTGGATTAGAATTCCAGGAGCAAAATCGCCAGTTCGGGCGCTCGTTGCGTCCCAAACCACTTCGTTGAACGCGTCTGCAAACACCACACGAAACCGAACAGCGCTCATTTCGCGAGTGGTGTTATTCGTGAAGTCTAGGCACCAGCCCCAGTCGTCCGTTTCCGTACGGTCGTGATACCATCCCACGTAACTAATCCCGATGGGTAATTGCGACGCGGCCTTGGGGAAATGCGAAACTTCGCACCAGTTGTATTCATCCGCATCGTTTGCTAGGTCGGAGAGCCCGACAGAGCACTTCTCCGTCTGAACGGTGTCAGTCGGTCCAGTTGGCTCTGCCATTCCAGTCTCGTCGGTCCAAGCTCGGCATGGGAAAAGAGAAGCTAGCAAGACCAGCGCCACAGCTAGGAGGTGTCTCACGGTATGTCGACTTTCAGAGCCGCTTCGTCGACTACCTTCCGTAGCCAACAGTGTCGAATCTGTTGCATTCGTTGGCGCAACTCGATCCGTCTTTCACGGCTCGGTCTATACCACGCGATCCGGCTCGCGGTCTTCGGGAATCGCTTCCTCAGCTCGCGCAGCGTCAATCGGTGCAGTCGCGCAATGTGCCCCCAAAGCCCCTTGGCCTGAATCTTTCGGTGTACACCCGAGGCCTCGCAAGGTTCACAAACGACGGGAGTCTCTGCCCATCCCGGCGGAGACGAGAACGTACCTCCCGATGGTGCTCGGCGAGGGCGACGCGCGTTCACCCTCTCATACGTCGCCAGCCTTCGCTTTCGCTTACACGATCCGCAGTACAGCCGGTTACGTCGCGGACTCGGATCGTGGAATGGCGCGGCGCAGTCGCGGCAGCGCTGCTCCACGAAGGGGTACAGAGCTAACCCGCCAATACGGCGAGCAGTTACGCTTGCTGCTCTTGAGCCAGGAAGGGTGAGACTTTGTTTAGGAATCTGCTTCTCCTTATGTTTCTAGCCGGTACAGGGCTAGCCCTTGCGCAAACGACTCCTGGCCCGATGCAAACACCGCGCACAACGGCCATCAGCATCCCGCGCGGCGTCGTCGTCCCCGTACTCGTTACGAAGGACGTTCGCGTCGGTGGCAATTCGAGTCTTAACGGCGTCGCAAACACGCCGGTGGAGTTTGCTGTCGCCCAGGACGTGATCTGGAACGGTTATGTTATTGCGAAGGCAGGCGACCCGGTAGAGGGTCAGTTTACAAATGAGCGCAACGCGACAGGCCGTGTCTTTTCTAGCTCAACTTCCCAAGAGGTTGACCTAGGCATGGACACCCTCATTAATTTCTGCGGGGACACGATCCATCTGCACTTTACCCGCACGTTCGTTGGCGGCTCCTACAATAACCATGTGGTTTCATTTTTCACCTTTGGGCTTACCGGGCATCATACGAACGATGCGGTTTTTAAGGCTGGCAAAGTTCTGGAAACCCGCACCGATCGCTTCGAAAAGACCATCTGCGCAGAAAAGACGACCGCGCTGCCCCTACCGTTGCCGACCGATATGATCGCGCCCGATGACGAGTTGACCCCGGCACCTAATTAGGAATCGCTACGGCCTCCGCCATTGCGCGAAACTCAAGTGCCATTCTGGAATATTACCTTCGTAGCTGGTCGCGTACTCGTCCAGCGTTACGCCGTGTTCTCTGAGGAGGTGCACCTCGACCTCAAGGGGCCGAAGTTCGGCGATTCGATTAGCTCGCGAGCACATGTCGCAAGTGTGCCACGTCTTCAGCCACGCTTCGGGATATGGGGCGTTTGTGCGCCAGCAGTACCATCCAGCTTTTCGACTGTCAAAGCACACCTCGTACTAGCAACCCTTTCACCTGCTCGCGCGCATCATCCGGCAGTGCGAAGCTTGGCGGCCTCCGATCCCGACGCCGGAAGTAACGAACCTCCACGATTTCGGTTTTGCATTTGCAGGAAGCGTGAGTGCACCCGCTATCGTCGTGGCCGTTCTTCGCATGGCCGCAGCGCATGCAGTGATACGTTCGGTTTTCCGCCACGTTAGACCAGGCGCCGCATTCGCTGCTTCGTACCGATGGGTAGCGAATTGGCCCATGCAGTCGATACTCCGCCCAAGCGTGCACCCTCAGCGATGACGTAAGCCTCGCTGAAGTCGGCAGACTTGACGATGCCAGTCTGCTGTTCGAGCTTTACAAGACCGGCGAAGAGCGCGCTTAGGCGTTTTGCCTCGCGCTCGTTTTCGCTACTGCACCCTAGCGCATTCGCGATAGCTGCGTCGAGTTTTCCTAACTGTGCTTTCTTGTGCGCAGTAGGCGTGAACGCGGGTGCGGAGGCAAGCTCCCTCTCACGTTTTGCGCGTTTGCGCCGTAAGAAGCCTAGATGTAGTTTGTCGATGAACGACTGCGATTCGGTCGCGCTACCGCGTTCAGTTTCAGTTGCGAGGCTCACGTGCGCTTACCCGTAATGGCTGCGATGATCTCGGTAGGTTTCGCAGTTCGTGGATTTACGCGCTCGGACTTGGGGCCTTCGCCAATGAGTGCGGCCTCTGCTTCACTGAGTTCGTGGTCTTCTGCGAGGATGCCATCCGCATCTTCGACGATTTCGACGACAGCACCGCCAGGCTGATTGGCGTCTGCATAGAGTTTTACGCGCTTCACGATCTGCGAGACTTTGGCGCGGTTCTCAATCGCCTGGGCGTATGCGGCTTCTTGAACTTTCGCGAAGAAGCCGTCGCTCCATTCGTCGCGGCGCTTCGGTATCTGCGGGGACATGTTGGGAAGCTCGATGAGGTGCACGTGACCCATGTCGAAGTCATGCAGCAGAACTTGCGAATCCCCGTACGGCGTGTTAACGGGCACCATGCGCGCGGATAGCACCGGGATCGCGTGATAGACTCCGTCGTCGAAGTCAATCATTTGGTTCTTCTTGTATTTGAACTTGATGCTGCTCACGTTATGCGGCCTCATCGGCGACTTGGTAGAGGTGCCTAAACGGCTCGCGCAAGCAGTCCTTGTGGATCAGTTTTGACAAGAACTCAGCGCGCACGCCGAGCACGACCGCAATGCGTCGAGCCTGGTTCGGCTTTAGAGTTTGGTTATTGTGTTTGGCGCGGCTGAGAGTGTATTGGCTCACCTTTGCGCGCTTCGCGAGTTCTTTCTCTTTCAAGCCCTGCGTTTGCCAAAGCAATGCAAGGTGCAAACCTGTGATGCAGTCACTGGGCTCGGTAAGTAGTTGGCTCATCGTATCCTTTGATGGTAGAGAGTGTAATGGTCGCGGCGCACAATATGGCCCGCGTGTTTCGCGAGTGTTGTCGCACTGGCAAAAAAGAGAGAGGGAGCCTCACCCGCTCGACCCGTGAGGAACAGGGAGCGGGTGCAGACTCGGCGCTACGCGCGGGCTGAACGATCCGCACGAAGCGTTGCCGCAGCAGTTCTCACAGTGCGGCACGTCGTCCGCGTTTCCATGTCCGAGGAGCGCGGGCGACGATCCGCCCAGGAAGCTGGGCGGACGTTAAAGACCAGCGAGCCGTGTTGGCGGTCGGCTCACTGGACATTTTTGTATGTTCTCTCAGCGCGTGACATACGCGAGCGCAGAGGCATAGCGCGTTTCGGCGTGCATGTCGCTCCACGACCGCAAAGGCATGCACACAGCAAGCCGTTTCATCGGGCCTGTCTTTCTTGTTTGGAGGCGAACGGCTGGAAACTTTAATCTAGCCGCCGCGGTTGCAGAATCACTGGCAGAAGTTAGGCACGAGTCGTGCATACGCGCAAAGTCGAAAGTACGCGCGAGCCTGAGTACATTGGTCGTGCGTTCCCGCGGCGTAGCCGTCTGATGGTTTGCGCTGTTGGGTTAGCGCATGCTAGGCTACCTACATGTTTGACGAAGCCGCAATGCCGACGCTTCTTTTCGAGGACATGAGCACGCAGGGGCGCGCCATGCTGCTAGATCACAGGTTAGCCGATTTGAGCACTGACCACCGCGAGTCTCTGCTGACAGACCCCGAACACCTGGGGCTTCACGCCGAGGCGTGGTGCGCCGACGTTGACCCGTGCTGGTTAGCGGAGGTGCTGTCCCGCGACGATCTGCAACGCCTTGCGAGTCTTGCCTGGGAGTCGCTGCTCGCGCGGCTGCCGTCGTGGCGCTAGGGCGCCACATTATTCTTCCCCTACACTGTGCAAGGCTGTTCGCGCACGCTACTTCGGGACAACGGCTGCACAACTTTGTTCTGAAGTTTGCGTCTGCATGAGGAGGCCGCTCAGTACGGCATCCGATAGGTAGCGCATCTCCCCGCCGGAGCGCCTACCGTCTGCGCCACGTCGACGACCTGCTACCCAGCGTCCGTTGCAGCTCGTGCAAACGAGGACGCGCCCCAGGCGAGCGCGGAGCTTTTCGAGCGGGCGCTCACGGCTGCACAGGGCGCAGCGTGGGCCCCACTTGACCAGCGCGGCTGCTCGCACGCGTTGTCGCTTGTTCGCCGGGCGTTTCGTGCCTCGTGGGTCCGTCGGATGCTGCTTTCTGTAAGCGGCCCTCCGACATTTTGGTAGACAAAACCTCGACGCATCGCGCTTGGCGATGTAGGCCTTGCCGCAGTGGTTGCACTCACGCCGACGCAGGCGCAGCGATCTCAGGCGTTCATCCGGCAATGAGAGGATAGACACGGCGCGTTGCGTGCTCATGCTGCGGCGCCCGTTTCTTGCTCTATGGCGCGCTTCACGTCGTCGCGCAAGTGCTCGGGTACGTCGTCAAGGCTCATGAAGCCTTTTAAGCCCCCCATATCCTCGATTTCCTCGACCCATCCGACGACCTCGCGTTCACGTTTCATCGTCAAGGCGATAGCGTGCTCGTTCTTCGTGGGACGGTCGCCGTTGGCTACGATCTTGGCGACATACGGGACGGGCTTCCTAATCGGGCAGTCCTTGCCGGTGCGCTGCGCGTTCCAGAGTCGCGTGAGGAGCATCTCGGTCGCGACGATGGCTTCGGGCAACTGCTCGAGCCAGTCATTTATCAGCGAGGCGTTAGGCTCTTCGTACCACGTCGCTCCGAAGCCGGGATCGTACAGCGTGGTCTTGACCCAGTCGAGACCGGCATCTTCCGGCGCGATCCCGAGGCCGTGCTGCTGATAGAACGGCGACGCTATCGCAGCGCTGCGCTCGTCTCCCAACCGGAACGTAGGTTCCGGTTCGCAATGCGTTTGGTTCTGAAGAGGATCACCCATCGTGGTGCCGATTGTCGCATCGGAGCCGTGCGCGACGGTCTCAGTCTCAGCCGAACAATCGAAACCATCCGGCTCGTCTCCAGCAGCGGCATTCGGTGCTGGCTCTAGCTCGCGGGCTTCAGACTCAGCACACGATCCGAACTCATCGTCACGATCCGGCTCGGCACTGGCATTCGCTGCTGAGTCGAGCGTGCGCAATCTGTCTTTTTCTTTTGTATCTATTTCCCTGAGTCTGATTACTGGCTCACTGGAGATACTTTGGTCGTGATCGCTTTTGATACTTTGGTCGATGCGATTTGATACGTTGGTCCACTCGACCAACGTATCACTCGCGATACCTTGGTCATCCCCGGACCTAGGGATCACCTGTGATACTTTGGTCCCGGCCTTGAGCGCCGAAACGTCGTACACGTTCAGGACGCCTTCGCGCTTCTGCTTGTCGCGTGCCTTGCGCCGAACGCCGATGCGTCCCTGAGAGCGCAGGTGCTCGAAGTGGCGCTTCGTGGTGATGAGCGGCCATCCAAGGTCATCGGCGAGCTTCTGCTGCGACGGCCAGCACGTCGCCTTGTCGCGCGCGTAGTGCAGCAGGCGCAACGCGAGCAGTCGGCAGCGCACGTCGAGCGTCGAGTCTGTGAGTAAGTGGTTTGGGGCTTTAACGAAGTTCTTGGTTACGGACATGCGGAGTTGGCCTCTCGAAGAAGGGTAGGAGTCCGGCCTGGCGCAGCTTACGGCGACGTTGCCGGACTGAAGTGTCTCTGATTCCGAGGGTGCGGCCTATCTCGAAGCTACTGCGCCCGGAAAGGATGAGCGAATCGAGCCGCTCGATGAAGCGGTCGGCATGGTCTCGCATATTGATGCGAACCTCGTTGTGGTTTTAGGTATCCTCGGCGATCATGGCCGCCGGTTATGCGCGCTCGCGTAGGGCGGCGCCGAATATGAAAAGTCGCTCAGGCGCTGCCGGGCGAGGGGATCATCTTTTATGCAGAGGCGACGGACGGTTCTCCCTCTACACCAGTATAATAGCATACAAGCAAGCGGTTGTCAACTAAACACTGCGAATGCGGAGTCCTCTTACAGGATTTTTTGGGTGTACACTAGGCCTGAAAATGCGAACCAGTCCGGATGCCGCTGAGAACTAGGCAGCCAGGGCAGAGTCGCCATCTATTTCTTCATCCAGGTCGTCACCGGCATGGCCGACGCGGGGCGTTTGGTCCTCATATAGGCGCACCTGTGGACGCATCCGTCCCGCCCGTCTTTCTGGTCATGATCTTCTTTCTCGCCTGGATTGCGATTCAGTTCCAGCAGTTCGCGTGGGAACACTCCACGCAGCCGCACCAGTCGCTGACGGACTTCCTGGACAAGCTCCCGGGCATGAAGCCCGATGATGAACCCGAGACTGAGAACGTGGAGAAGCCGTAGTCGAGACATTCGTTAGAGCTTTGTTAGATGGCTTGCACTGTTCCGGGAACTCACCCGCCTCTGCTACCGTCTAACATTCGTCTAACAGACTCGTCAGAAACGGGTGGTAACGACGGGAATCGGTCGGGATGCGCAGCGCCGGAAAGCCGAAATGACACTCGCCAGTGCGATCAGCGCCGGTCACCGTTTGGTCACAAGAAGTCGGGAAACGCGGTGAAAGGATGGTGCTTAACGTGACAGGCGAGCCCCATTTCCCTCAGGAGACGAGGCTCGCCGTGACTCTCAGTGACTCGCTGGGACTACTTTCGCGCCCTGTTAATCAGCGGGTCGTTGGTTCGAGTCCAACATCCGGAGCCAGCTTTTCGAGAAGCCTCGATACGGGGCTTCTCGATTTTCAAAGGCGCACTCAGGCAGAGGGCAGGAGAAGAACCGGCGTTCCCTGATTCTCCGCGAGTCGAGATAACGTCAGATCGGCCGTAGCCAGCGCGGCGCCGTCGCGCTGCGCGAGCGCAAGATACACGCAATCCGGAACCTTGTGCTCGAGCGTGAGCGCAAGCATGAGTGCAGGCGCGACGAGGTCTTCATCCTGGACGAACTGCACGATGCCGTCCGAGGCGGCTTGTCCAAGGATTGCGAGCGCCTGAACCGCATGTTCGACGCGCAGCTCGTTCGCGACGACCTTGCGGCGCAGCGCCGAAGCAACCTCCGTAACCAGCAGGCGCGGCGCGATCCAGGTGACTGGCCGTTCCATGAGAGCCGCTGCCTCGTCGCTCCCCCGCTCCGGCACGAGCCAGCGAACAGCTACTGAGGCGTCGAGGACGGCAGAGGACGGCTCGTCAGCCCCGGGCATCGCGTTCTTGCCGTATGATGCGAGCGCTATCGAGATCCCGATCCTTTGGTGGCGACCCCGCAGCTGCACGTAGGGCTGCCGCACGCCGGACGACGGCACTTCGCCGCCAGATCACGGAGCTGCCGAGCACGCGGCGCGCCTCCTCTTCGAGCGAAACGCCGTGGTGCTTTGCGCGCACTCGCAAGCTTGCGGCAATGCGGTCGTCGAGGTTACGCACTTTGAGGTCTGCCATTGCCCCGAGCATAACGCGTGACCCCACTCGGGGTCAACTTTCTATACTATATTGACAAATACCGATTCAATAAGTAATATCGATGCGTGTCAATGCAATATGCCTCTCCACCTCGGGTCAGCGACGAGGAGTTCAATCCAGCCGCGGCGCTCTTCAAGGCCGTAGCGGATCCGTATCGCGTGAGCATCCTCGCAACGCTCGCCGCCGCCGAGGGCGAGGTGTGCGTCTGCGAGTTCACCGATGCGCTCCCGGTCAATCAACCCACCGTTTCTCATCATTTGCGTATCTTGCGGGAGGCGGGACTGGTTGCGTGCGAGCGTCGCGGGACGTGGGTGTTCTATCGGTTGGCACCGGACGCGCACGAACGCCTCGGCAACGCATTGACCGGCATCTTTCAGCAGAAGGCACGGGCGTGAAAACGCATTTGAGCTTAGCTACGGTAGAGCGCGCGGAAACGTGCTGCTACGCCAACCGAACCAAGGTATGGGCCAGCGACCCGGAGGGCCGTCGCTGGGAAGTCTACGCGGTTCACGAGGACACCGAGGAGCGCGACGATGCCGGTATGCCCTGCTGCCCATCGAGGACGCCGGATGCCGTCACGTAAACCGCTCGTCCTCTTCGTGTGCCGCCACAACACCGGACGGAGTCAAATGGCCGAGGCCTACCTGCGCCGATTCGCCGGCGATGCGATTGACGTCGTATCGGCGGGCACGCAGGCTGCGGATGCGCTCGACGCAGGCGTCGTGACCGCGATGCTCGAGGATGGGATCGACATCTCGTCTGCGCGGCCCAAGCGCATCGACCCGGCGGTTGCATCGCGCGCGGACCGAATCATTTCGATGGGCTGCGACGTCGAGGGCATCGCGCGCATCGACGACGATTGGGAGCTGCCAGACCCGAAAGGCCAGCCGCCCGAGCGCGTGCGCGCGATCCGCGATACGATCAAAGCCAAGGCGATGCGGCTCGCAGACGATTTCCTCTCCGCGCAGGCGTAGCCGCTCCATGTCGACATTCGAGCGCTACCTCACCGCGTGGGTTGCGCTGTGCATCATCACCGGCGTCGCGCTCGGGCATTTTCTGCCGGGAGCGTTTCACGCCATCGGCTCGATGGAGATCGCCAAGGTCAACCTGCCGGTTGCGGCACTCGTCTGGCTCATGATCGTTCCGATGCTGGTGAAGATCGACTTCACCGCGATCGGGCGCGTGCGCAGGTACTGGCGCGGCATGGGCATCACGCTGCTCGTCAACTGGGCGGTGAAGCCGTTTTCGATGGCAGTGCTCGGGTGGTTCTTTCTCGGTCACGTCTTCGCGCGCTATCTCCCTGCGGCGCAGATCGATAGCTATATCGGCGGGCTCATCGTGCTTGCCGCAGCTCCGTGCACGGCGATGGTCTTCGTTTGGAGCAGCCTTTCTGACGGCGATCCATACTTTACGCTCACGCAAGTAGCCCTCAACGACACCATCATGGTGTTCGCGTATGCCCCGATCGTGGGGTTGCTGCTCGGGCTATCAGCCATCACGGTGCCGTGGCAGACCTTGGTGCTGTCGGTGAGCCTCTACATTGTTGTGCCGGTCGCGATCGCGCAGGTGTTGCGTTATCGTACCCTGTTTGCGGGTGAAGCCGCGTTGCAAAGGCTCTCACGCGCGTTGCAACCGATATCGCTCGTCGCTTTGCTCGCCACGCTGCTCCTGCTGTTCGGCTTCCAAGGCGAGGAGATCACCGCGCAACCCGTCATCATCGCGCTCCTTGCGGTTCCCATCCTGGTTCAAGTGTATTTCAACTTTGGCCTCGCCTACATGCTCAATCGTCTTGCCGGCGAAGCACATTGCGTCGCGGCTCCATCCGCTTTGATCGGTGCGAGCAACTTTTTCGAGGTCGCGGTTGCCACCGCGATCAGCGTGTTCGGCTTCGCATCGGGTGCCGCGCTCGCAACCGTCGTGGGCGTCTTGATCGAAGTGCCCGTGATGTTATCGGTCGTGAAGATCGTCAAAGCGAGCAAGGGCTGGTACGAGCGCGGCAGCGCCGTGCGGCACAACGCGGGTGGAAGGCCGTCGTCTCAGGCTACGTGTGTTGCATCCGTCCCGCCGCGTTGAGATGGTAGGCTGCGGCGAGATCGTGCATCGATGTGGCCGGATTCGTCATCGCTCGCGGTCGGGCGCGTCGTATTCGGTGATCTCATTGCCGTGACGCACGGTCGACAGCCTTGCGCGTGATGAATGGGCGAGCGAGTTGCGCGAGGAGTGCAATCCAAGCTGCGAGCCCAAAGATGGCCGCGAGCGGTTGCCGCGCGAGGAGCGCGACGACTCCCGCAAGCACCCAGAGGACGAGAATCGCATACCCTAGGCGTGAATCGTTCATTTCGCCAAGCGTCGGGATACTACGCGTGCCCTCGATACGAGAGCGACGAATCCACCAGATGAACGGCACGATGCGTTGTAGGTACCCCACGACGGCGGTGCCGATGTACAACCATACGGCGCAAATGACGGCCGCCGCCATTGCACCGGCGGTATAGGCCGCAGCTGCTGCCACTGCTCCGAGGGAACTCGTTAGGGCGTAGAGCAGCGTTTCACGCTGGTAGGCCGGGTTGCGTACGCGGGCGATCGCCACGACGTTGACGGCAACCGCCGCGGAGGCCGCAAGCAATGCATAGCGGCCGTAGCGCCCTCCTAGCGCAGCAAGGATCGCGGCAAGGCTTACCGCAAGCGCCAGCATTCCCGTGCGGCGCTCCACGTTTACGCGCTCGAACATGCGCAGAAGGCGGAGGCTAACTGCGGTAATGAGCGTTCCGAAGAAACCCGCGACGCCGAAGAGCGCGTGGAAAAGGGTTACGCCGTCGACGCCTCGATGGCGCAGGAATCGGTCGGCGAGCCAAACACCGAGGCCTGCCGTCGCGATTAGCCACAGCAGGGAGAGCGCAGCGCCCGCGGCCGGAGCAGGCGGAGTGTGGCCGCGCAGCGTCGCGCCGAGGACGATGGCTTCTATGCCGATACCAACGAGATGGAGCGAGCCGCCAAGGCGCACGAGCGCGAAGTCTGAGTGCTGGAACCCGCCAACAATGCAGAGCGTTCCCGTCAGAGCCAAAGCGAGATGAAGGAACGCGAGGTAGGGCAGACGCAGCGGCGCCATCGCGACGACGGGAACGAACTGATACAATAATCCCATTGCGATCGTTAAGAAGACGCCGACAACGAGGGCGTGCAGCAACGCGAGCGGCGCCGGGAGCGCAGCGATCGTCCATACGAGCGTCGCCACTAACGTCGCGAGTGCAGCAGCCACGAACGCGAGCGGGATTCGAGGCGATGGAACGGTGCTAGCCGCGGCGCTCCGAGCCTTCCCGAGCGTGAACCAGCGCTAGCACGCCGCGCGCGCCGTGCACAGCCGCAAAGCCGAGTACGAATCCGGTTGCCACGTCGATCGGCCAATGCAGATGAGCGAGCACGCGCGCTGATGCTATCGCTGCCGCGATAATTACCGTCACGCCGGCCATGCTCCGCGAGCGTGGCCAGAGGTAGGCGAAAGCTAGCCCGCACGCTGCCAGATGATCGGATGGGAACGCGTTGTCGGCGGCATGCGAAACAAGTGGGTGGAGATGTTCGACGACGAAGGGGCGCTTCTCGAAGACGAGTGCGCCGGCGATCTTCACGAGCGCTATCGTTGCGCCCCCGGCGACCGCCGCTTCGAGCACATCGTTCTTCCAATGTCTGCGCAACAGAATGCTTGCTGCGACGAGGGCGGCGGGAATGAGTATGCCCCATTGCGCAACGATGGCGATTACGAGGGTCATTGCCGTACGCTCCTATACCCGTGCAGCGGAGCGCTCAGAGGCGGAAACATACCCAGGACGAATGTGTATCATAGTGATGAAGCTCGTCGTTTGTGCCTTGGCCGCCGTTGCGTTGCCGGCCTTCCTTCTCGGTGCTGGCGCGTGGGGCCCGGCCTCATCGATGCACGTGCAGAACGTTCCCGGAATGGAGGTCGTCGTCGTCGACCACGGCCGGATCGTGACCGACGCTGCATACGGCGTGCGAAACGTCGACACGCAACAACCGGTCGACACGCACACCCGCTTCGAGATCGGCTCGATTACGAAGCAGTTCACCGCAGCGGCGATCCTTCAGCTCAGGGAGCGTGGACGGTTGTCGCTCGACGACCGCCTGGGCAAGTACGTTCCGCAGTACGTGCAAGGCCGTAACGTCACGCTTCGTCAGCTGCTGATGCAGGTCAGTGGGATTCCCAACTATACCGATACGCCCGCATTCAGATCCCTCGTCACCCTGCGCGGCACGACCGTCGTGCTGCGCCGCAGTGGCAACTTCGACGCCATACTCGCGCTCTTGCACGGGAAGCCGCTCGGGTTCAGGCCGGGGACGAGGTTCCAATACAGCAACAGCAACTACGTGCTGCTCGGGCGCATCGTCGAGATCGTCTCCGGCATGTCGTGGCAGCGCTACGTCGAGAAGAACGTGTTTGCACGGGCGGGCATGACGGAGTCGACGTTCATGGAGAACGAGGGCAACACTCCCGATATGGCGACGGGCTATCTGATGTTCCGAGGGCACATCCGTGACGCCGGCGGCACCCGCGGCACGTTCACCGGATGGGCCGAAGGTGCCGGCGCCATCGTCTCGACCGCGACGGATCTCGCGAAATGGGACGCCGCGCTCTTCGGCGGCCGGATCGTAAGTAGTGCGGATGTGCGCCTCATGACGGCGCCCGGCCGGCTCGCGGCCTTCGGGCCAGATGCGCATTACGGCTTCGGCTGGGTCGTCGACCGTTACGACGGCCAGCCGCGCATCTGGCACAACGGTGGAACGCTCGGGTTCTCCTCCAGCAACGAAATCTATCCCCGGCAGCATCAGATCGTGATCGTTCTGCTCAATACAACGGTCGCGAACGCCGACACGATAGCGGGTGCGCAGTTCGAGCGACTCCATCCGCGACTCGCGGCCGCAAGCCGAAGAGCGGTCGCCGGCGAAGATCCGGCGGTCACGAACCGCGCCAAAGCCGTCTTGGCGCAGCTCACGAACGGCTTGGTCGACCGCACGCAGTTCGACGCAGATATGAACGCACACTTGACGCCGGACCTTCTCGCCGGGGCGAAGGCACAGTTTTTGCAACTCGGCTCCGCGACGACGTGGGTCTATCGTGGAAAGCATGCTGTGGGCGCGCAGACGACGTACGCGTACCACGTGTCCTTCAGCTCGGGCGCTCAGCTCAACGTCTACATGTCCGTCAACGCAGCAGGCAAGATCTCGGGCTACCTTCTCTCACCCGGCTCCTAGTTGGTATCGGTGTATTGGCCACGTGTTCAATGCGAGCGATTTTGGCCATGTTCGAGGGGCGAGGAGTGCGGAATACCAGCGTCATCTGAGCGGCGAGCGACGACGAAATCGAGCAAAAGGACCGCAGCCGTAGCCCATTTTGTTGAACACGTGCGCAATACTCCGGCAGGTTCCTAGGCGAGGACGAGGCGCTCGATTGCAGAAATGCACGAGCGTATGTGGAGAATCTTCGTCTTGATTGCCGTCCTCGGTTCGACGGCTACGCTCGCCGCTTCAGCGGATGCCCCTATCCCGGCACAGATCCTTTCGGGGTTGCACTGGCGCAGCATCGGGCCGGCGGTCGGCGGACGGGTCGTCGCCGTTGCCGGCGTCGCGAGCAATCCGAATCTCTTCTACATGGGTGGCGTCGACGGCGGCGTCTGGCGGAGCACCGATTACGGCAACGTCTGGACGAACCTCACCGACGGCAGATTTCCGTCGTCGAGCGACAGCATCGGAGCGCTCGCGGTCGCGCCCTCGAACGCCAGCGTCATCTACGTGGGAACGGGCGAGAGCGACATCCGTGCAAACTTCGTGACGGGCGACGGCGTCTTCCGGTCCGCCGACGCGGGCAAGACGTGGCACTACGCCGGGCTGCGCGACACGCACACGATCAGCGCGCTCGTCGTCGACCCGCGCAATCCCAACGTCGTCTATGCGTCTTCCATGGGTCACGTCTTCAAGCCAAATGCCGAGCGCGGTGTCTTCAAGTCGACCGACGGTGGTCAGACGTGGCATAGGGTGCTCTTCGTCAATGCCGAGACGGGCGCAATCGACGTCGTCATGGATCCGCACGATCCGTCGGTGCTCTACGCCGCGACGTGGCAAGCGTATCGCACGCCGTGGACGTTGCAAGACGGCGGCCCCGGGAGCGGGATCTACAAGACGACCGATGGCGGTGCGCATTGGACGAATCTCACGCGCGCACCGGGCTTCGCGCGCGGGGTGCTCGGCCGTATCGGTCTGAGCGTCGCGGCAAGCGATCCGCGCATCGTCTACGCAATCGTCCAGGCGCACGATGGCGGCGTCTTCCGCTCCGCCAACGGCGGCGCGAGCTGGACGCGCGTGAACGACGAATGGAAGCTCCGTCAACGCGCGTTCTACTACATGAGCATCTTTGCCGACCCGACGAACCCGAACACCATCTACGCGCCACAGGTCGACGCGCTCTGGGTTTCGCACGACGGCGGCAAGAAGTGGACCGAGCTGCACACGCCGCACGGCGACAATCATATCGTTTGGATCAATCCGCACGATCCGCACATTCTGTTGGAAGGCAACGATGGCGGTGCCACGATCTCGAGCGACGGCGGCAGAACGTGGAGCGGCGAACACAATCAACCGACGGGACAGTTCTATCACGTCGCACTCGATGATCGCTTTCCTTTCCACGTCTATGGGGCACAGCAGGACGAAGGCTCGTTCGAGGGTCCGAGCGCCACGCCGGACGGAATGATTCCACTGGAAGACTGGCAACGCGTCGCCTACGGAGAGAGCACGTTCGTCGCACCGCAGCCCGGCGATCCTGAGGTTACGTACGGAGCAGGCTACTTCAGCATCTTCTTGCGCTACGATGAGGCAACAGGCGAGTACAGCAGCGTGAGCCCGTGGCCTCTCTACCAAGAGGGCGCCTCGTCCGGCGAGCTGCGGTATCGGTTCGGCTGGACGCACCCCATCGTTTTTTCGCCCGCGAACCCGAAGCAGCTCCTGATCGGCGCGCAGTACGTGCTCGTCAGCGACGACTACGGCAAGACCTGGCATCGTATCAGTCCCGATCTCACGCGCAACGACAGAGCGACGGAGGCACCGAGCGGTGGTCCCGTCGACCTCGATCAATCGAGTGCCGAAGTCTTCCCGGGGATGGCTTCGCTCGCCGTTTCACCGCTTGACGGAAACGTGATCTGGGTCGGCTCGGATGACGGTCTCGTGCACGTGACCACCGACGGCGGTACGAGCTGGTCGCTCGTAACGCCGCCGCAGCTGCCGCAATGGGCGCAGATCAGCTCCATCGAGCCCTCCCACACGGTCGCGGGCGCAGCCTATCTCACCGCCTCACGGTACATGTGGGACGATTTCCACCCTTACGTCTACGAGACGGCGGATTACGGCCGCCATTGGCGTTCGATCTCTGCCGGCCTGCCCGGCGACGAGTACGCCTTCGCGATCCGGCAGGATCCGAACGACGCCGATCTGCTCTTTCTCGGCACGAAGAACACCGTCTACGTGAGCCTCGACGGCGGCGCGGTGTGGCGTTCGCTCTCCCTCAATTTGCCGCACGTCCAGGTGCGCGACATCGCGATCGACACGCGTCAGGGAGACGTCGTGATTGCAACCCACGGCCGGTCGTTCTGGGTGCTCGACGATCTAACGTTGCTCGAGCAGCTCTCGAAGAATGGCGGCGAAGGCGCAGGCGGCGCGCGGCTTTTTGCTCCGCAAACAGCGTGGCTCAGCCACGCGTACGGCGCGGGCGAGTACGCACGGTTCATCCCTGCCGTGGGAGAGAATCCACCGTTCGGCGCGACGGTCTACTTCGATCTTCCGTCGAGCTACGACGGCCGTACGCCGGTCCGACTGAGCTTCCTCGATGCGAGCGGCGCAACGATTCGCACCGTCATGCTCCATCGTAAGGCCAAAGGCGTTGAGAACGGCGTCGTTCCCGGAGCGAATCGTTTTCAATGGGATCTGCGCTATCCCAGTGCGACCGACGTCACGGGGTTTCGCGCGCCGGTAGCTGCCGGAGGACTGGACGACAGCGTTCTCGGCCCGACCGTGGTGCCGGGAACCTACACCGTCGCGCTCGCGTACGGTGAACGCACGGTGCGGCAGCCGTTTGCGGTTGCGCTCGATCCGCGGCTTCACGCCAGCCAAAGCGATCTCGCAGCGCGGCTCGCGCTCGGCTTACGCATTCATCGTGCGCTCGATACGCTCGACCGGACGCTGAACCGCGCGATTGCGATGCGCAGTCGCATGCACGGATCCGAACGTACCGCGCTCGATCGCGAGATCGGCGATCTCGTGCAACTGGACATCCACTCAAGCGAAGGAGACCTGCTGCACGAGAGCAAGCTGCACAGCCATCTCGCCTATCTCGCTGCTGAGGTGGAGCTGAGTTACACAGCACCGACCGATGCCGAGAATGCCGTTGCCGAACAGCTCATCGGCGATGCCAAGCGCGGCGAAGCGGCGCTGGAAGCGGCGATGTCAGCGGCACCTCACTGACGAATACTACTTCGCTCGATGGGGTGCCATGATCTGCGCGAGCATGTCGGGCGTTCCCGGGATGCGCTCCAAGTGCGGATAGCGCAATCCGCCGTGATAGCGCACCTCATAGGTGTTCACCCAGCCGTCTTGCTCCACGACGAAGGGAATCGAGCCGCTCGCGTGCTCCGTCTCGCGCAGGAGGTAGTGCAACGCCTCCGGTGAGAACGTCTGGCCGCCAACGGCAAGAATCGTCATGTCGGGTCCGAGGCCCGCGTTCCACGCCGCGGAGCCCTGCGTAACGGCGAGGATCTTTCCTTGGTCGTCTGTGAAGAGCCCGACGCCGAAGCTCTCGTCGTCCGTATGTCGTGCGCGGTCGCGTGCTGCGATGAACTCGTTGGGGTGCTCGTTCCAGACGAGGCGCCATCCGGCGCGCGCGAGGTCGTCGTTCGGCGGGTGCGGCGAGACGCTGTACACGTAACGCTCGAAGAAGGCGTGCCAGTCGTAGGGCTGCACGTCACCGAGCAGGTGCTCGATCTCCGCGCGCGTGTACGGCTTGGTGATCGGCCCGGTGAGCGCCGGAGCGCTGTATAGATGCAAGAAATCGTCGAGTGACTTGTGGCCGTGCGAGTCTTCCCGAATGATCGTGTCGGCGTCGAGCCAAATCAGTTCGCCCTCCGTGTAGAAGTCGCCGGCGGTGCGGCGGAGGTTCGACCACGGCCCCCGCGCGGCGTAATAGTAGGGCGCGCCGGTCGTGAGGTCGATGAGCGGCGTCGCTTCGCGTCCCGACTCGGCGTCCATGCGCGCGTAGATCGACGCGAGGTACTCCGGGTACTTCGACGGCGCACGGATTCCCATGCGGAACGAAAGAAGATCGCCGAGGTACTGATTCATTCCCTCGTATACCCAGAGAAGCTCGGTATGTTCGGGTATCTGGAAGTTCGGTTGCCATAGATCGAACGGCCGCCGATACTTTCCGTTCCAGGAGTGCGAGAACTCGTGCGTCAGCAGATCGCCCGCCGTCAGCTGCCACACCGGGTTCGTCATGAAGTCCGCCGGCGCGCGATTGTCGCTCGACTGATGGTGCTCGATGCCCTCGAATCCGATCGCGTCCGAGAGCGTCAGGAGCGAGTGATAGACGTTCCAGTGACGCGAGCCGTACAGCGCCAGCGCCTCCGGCGTCATGTTCTCGTACGCATCGATGAGGCTGCTCGGAAAATCGAGATCCTGCGGCGCGTCCGCAAAGGCGTCGAGCACTTGCTCCGTGCCGTCACCGGACCACAGCGTCACGTGACGATAGTAGCGACCCATGTCGAGCGGCGAATCGACGAGCAGATTCAGCGCGGCGACCTCGAAGTCGACGCGATCGCCGTGCTGCGTCGGTCCGGGCAGCGCGGTGCCGTATCCCCACGCGTGCGGCAGGTCGAGGCTCACCTTGAAGAAGTCGTCTTTCGAGGCGGTGCCGTTCTGATAGAAGAGCATGCGATTCCAGTTGACGATCGCGACGTTCTTGGTCGACATGGCGTCGGGGGCGTTGAGAGCCACGTGAAAGTCGACGTCGATACGGCTCACGCCTTGCGGTACGCGTACGTGAAAGGCGTACATGTCGACCTGATCGCGCTCCCAGTGCAGCGCGTGGCCGTTTGCGCTCACGCGCATCTCCGTGATGTTTTCGAGCGGTCCCGTCGGCCCGTGTTCCCCCGGGATCCATTCGGGATAGACGAACGTGAACGTGCCGGGACGCACCGGGATCGTCAGGTGCGAGACCATGAGGCCGCGCGCGGCCTCGCGGGCGTCCAGAAGCAGGGTCTCCGGATCGCTTGCGGTGGCGTACGAGACGGCGCTCGCGTTAGGCTCCGCCGCGCGCGCCGTCGCGGGAACGAGGATCGTGAAGGCGCCGGCAACGGCCAAAAGGGCGCCGAAAAATCGACGAAGCTGCATGGCGGGATGCGTTACCCCGCCGCGGTGAACTCCCCTCCATGCGCTTTCTCGGCAGGCTCTTGGCACTCGTGGGGCTGCTGGCTCTGATCTATTTCGGCGTTACCGCGTATTTGGGATACCGCGTCGGAAGCGCCATTCACGCGGCGGAGCGTCGGCGCATCGTCCGAGCGGGGGCGCACGTCGTCGGGCGGCCTGCGGTCGAGCGTTATGCGATCAAACGCAGCGGCATCCCGGCCTTTCTCGTCGAGTCGCCGGCGTTCTGGTACGCGCTACACCGGACGGAGTAAGCCGAAGAGAGCCGGCGTCCTACACGCTGCGCAGCACGGTTCTGGAGCGGAACGGGATCTGATCGAGCGTGGCTGGGAGCCGGAGCAGAACCCGGCTCAACGCGTCGATAGCGTAGTGCGTCTCTAACGGCTTCAGCATCCCGGCGATCTCGGTGACGCGCCTCATGAGCATGGCGCCCAGCGCATCGCGCAGCCACGCGCGGTTCCTGGCGATGTCGCTCGCGGTTGGGCGTTGTGGCGCGACACGTTCTCGAAGAAGGACCAAGACGACGTTGTCCTCGACGCCGCGTGCGAAGTCGCGCTCGGCATCCATCCAGTCGTCGATGTGCGCGCAAATCTCTCCGAACGCACCGGTGGCGGCGATGGCGACGCGCACGCGCTCCTCCGGCCACAGGCCGTCGAGCACCGAACCAGCAATGAGCCGGAAGAAGGCGCCGATGCGCTCTCCACGCCGTACGATGGCATCGCTTGCGATCGACGCATGGGGGTTGAGGCAGATCTCGAGCGCGCGGTACAGCTCCGAGGACGCGCGCGCGTCCGGCGCACAATCGACGAATGCGGCGTGGCCGATCAAGACGTAGAGGAAGGCCAAATACGCCGAGCTGAAAGGCTCGTCACCGTCGGCGAGGTCGTCGACGATCGACGTCGAGAGGCTCACGGCGATCGTGGCTCGCGCTCGTTCGATGAGCGCTTCGCGCGTGGTGCCCGTTTCGGCAAGCAGACATTCTAGAAACCACACCGCCGGATAGCCCATGCACTTTCCGCCGACGTACGCCGCGATCGATTCGAGCTGCGAGGAGAGCGGCTGCCCGACGTCGTCGAGCATCGCGACGCAATACGCACGCAGCGCGGCCCTCGTCTCGCTGGCACCGAGCAACCCTTCGAGAACGTCGGACACGTAACGTCCGCCCGAGTTCGAACCCTCGGGGATCTGCGGCTTCATCACCCAAGCCGTTCTGCGATGGCGCAGTACCATCCCCCGGGCAGGGCTGCACCGCGAGCCCGTTCAAGGTGAATCCAAGGGAGAAGGGTCAATCACCATCGCACAGAGCCGGCGTTGGTGCCGTGCAATTTTGAAACGAGAGGCGAAGAGCTTCTTTCTTGCTACGCGCCTCTTGCCGCGTGCCAAACGCCAAGCCGTCGAAGCGGTCTACGGCCTCTTTCGTACGGTCGACGACGTTGCAGACGAAGGGAACGCCACCGGCGACGAGCGCCGTCGCAAGCTCGATGCGATCGCGCTCACCGTCGAGCGTATTCGCGATCCCGGCCACGAAGCGGACGATGCGTGGTTTCCCGCCGTGCGCGACGCGTTCGCCAGCTTTCCCATCCAAAGCAAGGATGCGCTTCGGCTCATTGCGGCCTGCCGTGCGGAGGTCGACGGCGTCGTCTGCGATACGCCCGAGGCACTCGAGGCATACTGCGCAGCCGTTGCCGGCACGGTCGGGCGGTGCGCGATGGCGATTCTCGGGGCCGGTGACGCGGACGCACTCGATCGTGCCGAGCGCTTGGGCATCGCGCTGCAGCTCACGAATATTCTGCGCGACCTCGGAAAGGATCGGGAGATCGGGCGCAACTACCTTCCCGGCGTGCTGTCGTCGGACGACGTCATTGCGCGTGCGCGCACGTACTATAAGGAAGCCGGCATCTTGGCGCGCCGGCTTCCGGATCTCGGCTCGCGCCTCGCCGTCATCGCGGCGGCGAAGCTCTACGAGCGCAAACTCACACGCTTACGGATATAGTCCCCGGAGTCTTGTCGCTTCCGCGACGCGCTCGACCGCGACCGCATAGGCACCGGTGCGCATGTCCACGCCGTGCCGCTCCGCCTGCTCCTGCGTTTCACGGAAGGCGCGCGTCATCTTCTGCTTGAGTCGTGCGTTGATCTCGTCTTCTTCCCAGAAATTCTCTTGCAGATCCTGGACCCATTCGAAGTACGAGACGGTAACGCCGCCGGCGTTTGCCAGAATGTCGGGAAGTACCATGATGCCGCGATCGTGAAGAATCGCGTCGGCCTCCGGAAGCGTGGGACCGTTTGCGGCTTCGGCGACGATCTTCGCGCGAATCTTGGGTGCGTTCTGAGCCGTGATGACCTTTTCCAGCGCCGCCGGAACGAGCACCTCGCAATCGCATTCGAGCACGTCTTTGTTCGATATCGCGTCGCCGCCGCCGAAGCCCACCACGGAACCCGTCTCGGTCTTGTGCGCGACAAGGCCGCGCACGTCGAGCCCCTTCGGATTCGCGACGCCCCCGCGCGAGTCGGAAACGGCGACGATCCGATATCCGCGCTCGCCCATGAGCGTTGCCGCGTGCATGCCGGCGTTGCCGAAGCCCTGAATCGCGACGCGCGCGCCCTCGATCGGCAGCTTACGCTCCTGCATCGCTTCGTCGACGATATAGAGGCAGCCGCGAGCGGTCGCTTTATCGCGTCCGAGCGATCCGCCGATTGCGATCGGCTTCCCAGTGACGACGCCGGGAATCGAATACCCCTTCTGCATCGAGTACGTGTCCATGATCCATGCCATGATCTGCGGCGTCGTGTAGACGTCGGGCGCCGGGATGTCTTTCTCGGGGCCGATGATGATCGATATCTCAGTCGTGAAACGACGAGTCAGATGCTCGAGCTCCTGCATCGACATCGCCTTGGGATCGCAGATCACCCCTCCCTTGGCACCGCCGAACGGAATGTTCACGAGTGCGCATTTCCACGTCATCCACATGGCGAGTGCCTTGACCTCGTCGAGGCTCACGTCGGGGTGGAAGCGGATGCCGCCCTTGGCGGGGCCGCGCGCCATGTTGTGCTGAACGCGGTAGCCGGTAAAGACGCGAATGCGTTTGTCGTCCATGTGCACCGGCACGGAAACCTCGAGCACGCGCTTGGGCTGACGAAGAAAGAGATGGATACCTTCGGTGAGACCGATGAGGCGCGCCACCTCGTCGAGCTGCTGTTGCGCCATCTCCCAGACATTTTGCTGTGCCTGAACTGCGGAACGGTCGATTGAAGTCGTCATGCGCCCGACTTAGCCTGGTGGCTCGCTCGGGCCTTCTCAGCGCTCACCGAAGGCGGCGCACTATCTCGGCTTGCGCTTCACCGCTCGGTGGACCGCTTCTTTGATCGAGGCGGCGCCCATGCCGTAGTGCTCGATGAGTTCCTTGGGGTCGCCGGATTGCCCGAAGGTGTCGTTGACGCCGATGAACTCGATGGGCACCGGGTGTTTGCTCGCGAGCAGCTCCGCGACCGCCGAGCCCATACCGCCGTGGATTTGGTGCTCCTCGACGGTGACGACCGCGCCGCACGCGCGCGCGGCGTCGAGGATCGCAGCGTCGTCCATCGGTTTGACGGTGTGGTTGTTGAGGACGCGGCACTCGATGCCGTCCTCTTCGGCGAGCTCGTCCGCCGCGACGAGCGCGTTGTAGACGAGGATTCCGCACGCAACGATCGCGGCATCGGATCCATTGCGAAAGATCTGCGCCTTTCCAATTTCGAATGGCGTCGCCTCGGTCGAGATGACCGGAGATTTCTCGCGTGCGAAACGCAGATACGCCGGTCCCCACGTCTCGGAGAGCGCGAGCGTCGCTTTCTTCGTCTGAATCGAATCGCACGGCACGACGACGCGCATGTGCGGGATCACGCGCATGATCGCGATGTCTTCGATCGCCTGGTGTGTAGCACCGTCGGGTCCCACGGAGACGCCCGCGTGCGCGCCTGCGATCTTCACGTTCGTTTCGTTGAGCGCCATGATCGTGCGCACTTGCTCCCACGATCGACCAGGATTGAACATCGCGTACGACGCGATCCACGGGATCTTTCCGCAAGCCGCGAGGCCGCCCGCCAGCGCGACGAGCATTTGCTCCGATACGCCGATCTCGAAGTACTGATCTGGATGCGCTTTCTTGAAGCCCTCCATGCGCGTCGATTCGGAGAGGTCGGCGCAAATCCCGACGACGTTGCGATTGCGGCTGCCGGATTCGATCAGTCCTTCGCCGAAACCGTTGCGCGTCGGCACCTGCTCGAGGGTGGCGGCGTCGCGGCGCGCTACGAGGTGCATGGACGCGGCGTCGCTCTGCGGAGCCGTGCTACGCATGGGCTAAAATCCTCGTCCGCTCCGCCTCCAACTCGTTCAGCGCGACGTCTGCTTGCGTGCTGTTCGGCGGCTTGCCATGCCACGTGTAGTCGCCTTCCATGTACGAGACGCCTTTGCCGGGCACGGTGTGCGCGATGACGACCGAGGGTTTGCCCGTGACTCGCTGAGCGCGTTCCACGGTATCGATGAAGGCGACGATATCGTTGCCGTCGCACTCGAAGACCTCCCAGTTGAAGGCGCGGTATTTGTCGGCGAGCGGCTCTAGCGGCATGACGTCCTCCGTGCTGCCGTCGATCTGGATGAGGTTGCGATCGACGATGCTGATGAGGTTGTCGAGCTTGAACTTGGCGCCGGTAAGCATGGCTTCCCAGTGGAGACCACACTGATGCTCCGCGTCGGACGTCACGACGTAGACGCGCCATGACTTCCCGTCGGTCTTTGCGGCGAGCGCCATGCCGACGCCTTGCGCGAGCCCTTCGCCCAGTGGTCCGGAGGTCGTCTCGGTGCCAGGTAACCGGACGCGTTCAGGGTGGCCCTGGAGACGCGTTCCGAACTTGCGCAGCGTTAGCAGCTCGTCGACGGGGAAGTATCCCGCATACGCCATGGCCGAGTACTGCACGGGCACGATGTGTCCGCACGAGAGCAGCAGCCGGTCGCGCTCTGGCCAGCCGGGGCTCTTCGGATCGTGCCGCAAGAGATGAAAGTAGAGCGCCGCGAAGACGTCCGCCATGTCGAGAGGTCCGGCGGAATGACCGGACCCTGCGGAGAGCAGAGCGCGAATGATGCCTTGGCGTACGTCGTTGGCGCGCAGTTTCAGCTCCGTGACGCGCTCGGGGGAGAGAGCCATGCGGCGCAATACCGGCTTCTCCCCGACAAGCCCTTCAGGGCCGATGGCGAAGGAGGCAACGATGGAGCATGGAGATGCGAATCCTGCGGTGGTGAAGCCGGAAGAGCAATGGAGGACCGAGCTTGGCGAAGAGCGCTATCGCGTGCTGCGTCGAGCCGGTACGGAGCGGCCGTTCACCGGGGCGCTGCTCGACGTGGATGCGGAGGGCGCGTATAGATGCGGAGCGTGCGGCGCCGCACTCTTCTCGTCGGAGGCGAAATTCGAATCGCATTGCGGCTGGCCGAGCTTCACGCATCCGGAACAACAAGAGAACGTCAGGCTCGTCGACGATGACAGTTTGGGAGTGCACCGCATCGAAGTGCGTTGCAAGCGCTGCGACTCACATCTAGGCCACGTCTTCGACGACGGACCGGGACCGCGGAACACGCGCTACTGCATCAACTCGCTGGCCTTGAACTTCACGCCCGAGCAGTAGCGAAAACTTGCGTCATCGTAGTGCCATACAGTCGGCACGTCAGCGCGCCATGATGAGCGTATGTACAACGATGAATGCGACCGTCTTGCCTTTGCTATGTGCTGCTTCGAGGCCGTGCTGTACGGCTCACGCGCCACGCTTCCATCCGTTCGAGGCGCCGGCGCAAATCACGTAGTTCCTCCGCAATCGCGATGTTTCCGACGGAGAGCAACCGATCGGCAGAACGTGATCCCGTTTCCGCTTCACCCGCCGTGAACGACGGGCGCCCGCACAACCGATCGAGGGAGACGTCGAGAACGTCGGCGATGCGCCGAAGCGCATCCGCGCGCGGAACCGCCTTCCCACCTTCGACGGAGGAGAGCTGCGCGAGATCGTACCGCGCCGCGGCGCTCAGCTCGCGCTGCGTGAGGCGGCGCTCTTCGCGCCAGAGGCGGATATTCGCGCCGAGCTCTTTGGGAAACGTGTCGCCGCGACGGGCGCGCTTCTTAGGCATCATAGTCGATTCGCTAAGTTTTCCACCGGTCTTTTAGTGAAAGGGCAAACTTACAGGAATGAATCTCGCCAAAGCAATTGCGAGACATGGCCAAAAGCCCTATAGTATGCTCGAACTCATGGCCAAAGCACGGACTCTACGGGAGTGGCGTGTCCTGCGAGGCGAGACGCAGAAGCAGGCGTCTGCCGCCGTCGGAATCCATCCCGTCACGTGGAGCGAGTACGAACGCGGAAGGATGGTGCCGTCCGCAACCATTTTGCGTCGGATCGCGCATCACTGCGGCTGTTCGTCCGACGACATTCTCTTGCTGGACCTTCGAAAGTCGCGAGAGCCGTGATGAGACGCTTCGGGCAGTCGCCGCGCGCACGCGAAGCAATCGAGAGCGCATACGCAGAAGCGGCGACGCAGCGCGCGCACGAAGCGCTCTTGCTGGAGGTGCTGCTCGATCTGCGCGATCTCACCGCCGAATGCGCGTGGCGGCTCTCCGACCTCCTCGATCAAGACCAACGCCGCTAACGGCCGATCTCATAGCGGCCTCGCAGGCCCCGCGTCCTTCTATGCGTAGTATCCGCGAGTGGGCTTTCTGATCGCGACGTGCTGTCTGCTGCACGGCTACGTGCACGCCGTCTCCGGGGCTTCGGTCGCAGGCGCGTCGGTGACCATCCTCGAGCGGCGCGCGACGGTGCACGCTCGGACCGGCGCGACCGGCACGTTTTCGATTCAGACACCTCCCGGGCCGGTTACGCTCGTCGTCGTCGCGCAGGGCTTTCGTAGCGTCGAGGTGGGGCCGATCGCGGTCGACGGGGATCAGCGGATCGACGTCGGGCTCGTCGTAGCCGACACGCCCGCGCTACGAACGATCGGGACCGTTCGCGTCAACGGCGCGCTGACGAACGTTCACCAGTTCGTACCGAACATCGAGATCGGGCGCGCACAGATCGACCAACTCGGCTTCGATCGCGTGATCCAAGCATTGGCCGACGTTCCGTCGGTCACGTTTGCTCGCCCCGACGGAGGCGCATCGACGGCGCCGGTCCCCATCGCGCTGCGCGGCCCCGACCCGTCGGAGACGCTGGTGATGCTCGACGGTCAGATCCTCAATGACGGCAATACGGGCGACGTCGACGTCTCGCAGCTTCCAGCATCGGCGTTCAGCGGAATCGAGATCAGCGAAGGGCTCGGGCCGATCGACCTCCAGGGAAGCAACACCTTCGGAGGAGCGGTGAACCTCTTCTCGCTGCGCCCGACGCTGCAAGCGCATGCGGCCCTCTCCGCATCGCTCGGGTCGTTTGGCAGAAGCGAGGTTTGGACGAACGCGACGGGAACGCAAGGAAGCCTCGGGTACGCGCTCGCCCTCGACGACACGCACGCGGACGGCTATGTCGACCAGGGCGTCACGCTCTGTGCGGGAGGTTACGACGCGGCGCTCGCGGCCGGCTCGCGATGCCTCGGACCGAAGGCCGTGCATCTTGGATCGACGTCGACCCAGCGTTCGGCGCTGCTGAACCTCGACGAGAATCTGTCGCAACGCTCCGACGTGGCGTTGCGCATCTTCACGCTGGGCGACCTGCGGGACATGAGCGGGAGCGAGAACGCGCCCGTCTTCCCAAACGCCCAGGGGCCGGGAGCGTACTTCGTCGGTCCGGGAAATGCCGTTTTTGGCCAAGATCTGCGCGCGTACGATCTTCGCGCGCGTTTTCCGCTCGGTGCGGGAACGGTCGTTGCCGACGCAAGCGCCGACGACGACAGCCTTAGCTTTACGGGCTCGGGCATCTCGCCGTACGACGTGACGCACACCGACCGTCGCGGAAACCTCGGACTCTCGTGGGAGCGCGACGGGGACGATTACGTCGTCGCGTTCGGCGGTTACGTTCGCCATGAGTCGCTCTTCGGCGATTTTATCGGGACGACGCTCACGCAGGAGATGCACAGTTACTTCGCGCGCGGCGAGATATCGCCGGTGGAGCGCGTCCACCTCGAGGGCGGCGCGTATCTTTCGGATTACTCGACCTTCGGAACGAGCCTTGACGGTCGCTTAGGCATCGCATACGATCTCGGGTCGTCGTCGGCGCTTCACGCGTCGGTCGGGACGGGATTCCGGGCGCCCTTGCTCGTCGAGCGGTACGTCTTTCCGCTGGCGGCCCTTCCGCGCGATGTCAACGGGGTGTACGTCGGCCAAGGGAATCCGAACGAACAGCCGGAGCGCGCAACCGAATACGAGCTAGGGTATTCGAAGCGCCTCGCCGACGCTCAGCTCGACGCGTCCGTCTATCGGACCAACCTGCGCCAGCCGATCGAAAACGTCTATCCCCTGGCTCGGGCGACGTCGGGCGCGTGTTCGAGCGGCTCGCCGCCGTGCGTCGAGTATCCGATCAACGTCGGAGACGCGGTCTATGAAGGATGGGAGATTCGTGCGACCCGCCGATTCGGCGACTTCACCGCGCGGTTGTCGTACGGCGTGAACGTCGCATATCCGGAGAATTTGCCTCCGACCGTTTCGAATCCGACGTCGGGCGGAAGCCTCGTCAACGGCGAGCAGTTTCTCGATATTCCTCAGCAGCAAGCGTCGTTCGATGCCACCTGGCGACGCGGGGCTTGGCACGCCGCGCTGAACGGGATCTATCGCGGGCGCAACAACGAGCTGAACGCCGCACCGTTCGGCATCGTCAACGCTGCCTTCGGACGCGCCGTGGGTGCGATCGACATAAGCGTCGCCGGCACCAATCTCACGAACGCCGTCTCCGGAAAGTTCACCCTCCTGGGCCACGGCGTAGCGTACAGCGGTGCAGGCGGCGAGATTCCAACCAACCTGTACGCGGTCGAGCCGACGGGTTTCCGTGTCATCGTTACTGCCCGGCGGTAAGGCCGCCGCGCTGATCGACGCGCAGCTTCTCGACCCTGACGGCTCTCTGCCCGGGCTCGTCACGTCTCTGCTGGCGCATCCGCCGCCGAACGACGCCGCGCGCCCGTTTTATGAGGGGATGCGCGTGCTCGGGCCACGTACGCCCCAGCTCGCCGTGCTCGCGCTGCGCCTCGTCCTCGCCGGAAGACGCGCGGATGACGCTTCCGTGCGACGCCTGCGCGCGCTCGTCGAGCGCGTTCGCGCGGGAGGTTCGGATGCGGCCGTCGCGCGGCGGGAGTACGCGTCCGAGCTGGAAGGTTCTCCGGATGGCACGTGAAACGAATGCTTGCTCTGCTACGTTACGCGAATTGGATCATGACCCGCCGCATCTTTGCCGCCTGCCTGCTCGCAGCGGTCGTTCCGCTCCTGCCCGCGGTCGCTCGCAGCGACCGGAGTCCGCACGAGGCGCACGTCTCAGGACGGGTCGTCAGCGTAGACTATATGAACGCGATCATCGTCGTTCGGACCGGCGAGGGAGTCCGGACTGTCGTGGTCACGCCGAGCACGGACATCGACACGCCCGGCGGCTACGCGACGATTACAGACATTCGGCCGGGACGCTACGTTGAAATCGACGCGAGCGTCATCCAAGGCCGAATCGTGGCACAGATCATCACCATTCGCTAGTCCCTGCGAGCCCGGCCTATACGTTGCGGATCTCGCATTCGCATACGCGCGCGCGCCGCGCGCGCGCGCCGCACTCGACGGCGTGAGCTTCTCCGTCGCCGCGGGATCGACGCTGGCGGTCGTGGGACCTTCGGGAGCCGGGAAGAGCACGCTGCTTCGCGTGGTTGCCGGTTTGCTCGCGGCACAGCGCGGCGAGGTCGTACTCGACGGCAGTGCGCTGGATGCTCTCCCCGCCCGGCTGCGGCGCATCGCGTTAGTGTTTCAAGACGACGCGCTCTTTCCGACGATGAGCGTGCGCGAGAATCTTGCGTTTGCGTTGCGTCGCGGTGCTCCCCCCTCGCGCGTCGAGCAGATTGCGGTCGCTCTGCACGTCGAGGTCCACCTGGAACGAAGGCCGCGGGAACTCTCCGGTGGCGAGCGGCAACGCGTCTCGCTCGCACGCGCGCTTCTTTCCGATCCGCTCGCGCTCTTGCTGGACGAGCCGCTGGCACATCTCGACCCAGCGCTGCGGGGGCGCGTTCGCGACGCGATGCGCGATCTGCGCGGTCGCTTCGGCGGCCCCGTGGTCTACGTGACGCACGACCACGCCGAGGCGATGATGATCGCCGACGTGCTGGCGGTTTTGGTCGACGGGCATCTCGAGGACTGCGGTCCGCCGCAACGCGTTTACGATGCGCCTGCAACGCTGCGAGCGGCATCCGCTGTGGGCGTTCCGCCGATGAACGTCTTGCGCGACGGCTCATGGATCGTGGGAATTCGTCCCGAGCGGGTGTGCGTCGTGGCGGACGGCTCGCTACGCGGCCCGGTCGAGCGCTGGGAATCCGTCGGTGCCGATGCGTACGTGCACGTGCGAACGAATCGCGGCCTCGTCTCTGCTCGCGTTCCGGTCGAGCGTACCTATGCGCGCGGAGACGTGGTTGCGCTGCACTTTCCGGCAGATCACGTACGGCGATTCGATGCGACGAGCGGAGCGGCGATTCCGTGAGCGCCTCGTTATCGGACCTCGCTGCGTCGGTCGTCGTGACGGGCGTGCGTGAAGAGGACGCGTGCGACGCGCGCTGGAGCGCCTACCCGTTCGGCGGCTTCATTTTCTTCGATCGTAACACCGAGTCGCTCCGTGCGCTTCGAGCGCTGACCGACCGGTTGCGCGCCCGGTACGATCTCGCGCCGATTCTGGCGATCGATCAAGAGGGCGGCCGCGTCATGCGCTTGCGCGAAGGCGTCGCGCCGATGCCTTCGGCCGCGGAGATCGGTGGCGATGCGGCGCGGGCTGAGCGAATCGGCGCCCGCTGCGCCGACGACCTTCGCCGTGCGGGGTGCAATCTCGACTTCGCGCCTGTCTTGGATCTTGCGGTCGATCCGAGGAATACCGTCATCGGAGATCGTTCGTTCGGCTCGGATCCGCACGTCGTCACCGAATCGGCGCGCGCGTTCGCCCGCGGACTCGAGAGCGGCGGAGTCGTGGCAACGTACAAGCACTTTCCCGGGCACGGAGCGACGGCGACCGATTCACATCATGGCTTGCCCGTCATCGCACTCGACGAGAGCACGCTGCGGTCGCGCGATCTCGTTCCGTTCGCAGCGGTCGCGTCGAGCGCTCGGGCGATGATGACGGCTCACGTCGTCGTTGCCGCGCTCGATTCCGAGTATCCGGCGACGCTCTCGCCGCGCATCCTCACGACCTTGCTGCGCGAGGAGTTCGGGTTCGGCGGCGTTTGCTTCACCGATTGCCTGCAGATGGCAGCCATCGCGAACGAGTACGGAAGCGCCGAGGGGGCGTGGCGCGCGCTGCGTGCCGGGGCCGACGCGGTCACGGTGAGCCACGATCCGACGCTCGCCGTTACCATCGCGCAGCGGGTCGTGCGCGCGGTGAAAGACGGGGATCTCGCGCTCGAGCGCCTGCAAGAGGCGTCGGGGCGGCTCAAAAGACTGCGCTCGCAGCTGCAGCCGCCGCTGCCGATATGAGCCGGGCGTTCGCTGGGGTCGACGCGCTGCTGCGTGAGGCGTGCGGCACCGCGTTCACGGCGGCCGTGGCGCGAATCGAGCATGCCGGGCGGCTGCGCTTCGAGCGCGCGTACGGCGTTACGCGAACGGACGCGCAAGCGCGGGCGGTTTTTGCCGACACGCGCTTCGACCTTGCGTCGCTGACGAAGCTTTTCACGGCGACCTTGGCGCTGCGCGCCGTCTCCGACGAGCGCATCGCTCTCGACGCAAGTCTCCAGGACCTCTTTCCCGAGTGGCGCGAAACGCCGCATGCCGCGATCACGCTGCGCATGCTGCTGGCACACGACTCCGGCATGAACTCCGGCGCGGATTACCGCCTCCTGCTCGACCACAACGTCGAAGAGTTTACGATTCGCGAGCCGCTCTCGGCGCGGCCCGGCGAGCGGGTGATCTACAGCGACCTCGGATTCATCGCTGTTGGGATGCTGCTCGAACGCCTCCACCGACGCTCGCTCGCGTCGGTCGTCGCGCACGCGTTCGCGCGGCCGAACCTGGCCTTCCGCCCGAGCGCGGGCGAGCGTGGGTCGATACCCGCGACTGAAGACGACGGCTGGCGCGGACGCGTTCAGGGCTATGTCCACGACGAGAAGGCATATCTCATGGGCGGCGTGGCCGGACACGCCGGTCTCTTTGCAAGCGCGGCGGACGTCGCGTGGCTGGCGGAAGCCTATCTCGGCCCGCTTCGTGGCCGTTCCAGCAGCCTGCTGCCGCCTTCGATGGTAGCGGAGGCAACGTGCGAGCAAGCATGGGATCCCGTGTTGCGGCGCGGCCTCGGCTGGGCTCTCAAGACGACCGACGAGAACTCCTGCGGACGGCTCTTCTCGCCGAGGAGCTTCGGCCACACGGGCTTCGTCGGCACGTGCGTGTGGGCGGACCCGCAGCGCGACCTCCAATGCGTCTTGCTGACGAACGGCGTCTACTTCGGTCGCAACGATACCCGCGATCTTCGTGCCGCCTTCTGCGAAACCGCAGCGTCGGAGCTGTCGTGATCGCCGTCGGAGTGATGAGCGGCACGTCGCTCGACGGCATCGACACGGCTCTCGTGCGGATTCACCCGCGCGGCGCGCGCTACACAATTGAAGTCATGCGATTCGCGACCCATGCCTTCGACGACGATCTCTTCACCGCGCTCGCGCGCGCGCTTCCGCCGAACCGCGGAAGCTTTGCCGAGGCCGCCGAGCTCCATCATCGCCTCGGCGAGGCCTTCGGGCGGGCGGCGTGCGCGGTTTTGAACGGGGAGCGCGCCGACTACGTGGCCTCACACGGGCAGACCGTCTTTCACGACGGCGGCCGCGGGATCACGCTGCAGCTCGGCGACGCCTTTGCAATCCGCGAAGCCGTCCGTGCGAGCGTTTGCTACGATTTTCGCAGCGCGGATTGCGCGGCGGGCGGTCATGGCGCCCCGCTCGTCCCGTATGTGGATGCGCTCCTCTTCCAGAGTGAGAACGAAGATCGCGTGGCGTTGAATGTCGGCGGCATTGCGAACATCACGGTCCTGCCGAAGGGAAGCGAGGAGATCGTTGCATTCGATACGGGCCCCGGCAACATGCTGGTCGACGCGCTCGTGCGAGCGCGCACGCATGGCACCGAGCGCTTCGACGAAGACGGCGCACTCGCAGCGCGAGGACGCGTCGACGAAGGTACGCTCGCGGCGATGCTGGCGGATCCGTACTTCGCTCTACCGCCGCCGAAGAGCACGGGGCGCGAGCGCTTCGGGGAGCACTTTCTCGCGGCGCATCGCGCGCTCGAGCACCTCTCGACGGAGGACGCGGCCGCTACCCTCACGGAGCTCACCGCGACGACCGTTGCCCACGACATAGCGGCGTACGCGCCGCCGCGCGCGCGCGTGATCGTCTCGGGCGGGGGTGCGAACAATCCAGCGTTGCTGGCGCGCCTTGCGGCGCGGCTTTCCGGCTCGCGCGTCGAACGCTCGGATGCGATGGGCATCTCGCCGGATGCAAAGGAAGCCGTCGCGTTCGCCGTGCTCGGCTACGAAACGCTACGTGGGCGTTGCGCGAACGTTCCTCGCGCGACGGGAGCGCGCACGCCGGTCGCGCTCGGCTCCATCGCTCCGTACGAGTTGAGCGCGCTGCTCGCGCGCGTCGAGGCAGAGTGCTAAGCGACGACCTTCCCGAGACGGAGGCCGTCGACGAGCGCAGTACCGATCTCGACGCTCTCTCCTCCGACGCGCTCGTCACACTCTTGATTGAAGCGCAACGCGGTGCCGTCGAGGCGGTCTTCGCGCGGCGGCACGAAATTGCAGGCGTCGTCGACGAGATCGTTCGCCGTTTGGAGGACGGCGGTCGGCTGCACTACGTCGGGGCCGGAACGAGCGGAAGGCTGGCGATGCTCGATGCTGCGGAGATGCCGCCGACGTTCGGGGTTGAGCCCGGGCTCGTCCGAGCGCACCTCGCCGGTGGAGCGAGCGCACTCGTGCGGGCGGTCGAGGGCGCGGAAGACGATGCGCGGGCAGGCGAAGAGGCTGTGCGCGACGTCGATGCGGGCGATGTGGTGATCGGGCTCTCTGCCGCCGGCGGTGCGTCCTTCGTGATCGCAGCGGTGACGGCCGCGGGTGCGCGCGGCGCATTCACGGTTGCAATCGTCAACACCGACCGGTCCGCGCTTGCTGCCGCCGCGCAGCGCGCAATCGTGCTTCACACGGGAGCCGAGCCGGTCGCCGGCTCGACGCGGATGCGTGCGGGGACGGCGCAGAAGGTCGTGCTGAACGCGATCTCCACCGCCGCGATGGTCCTGCTCGGCAGAGTGTACGGGAATCTCATGGTCGACGTCGTCGCCTCCAACCGCAAGCTCTCGGAACGCGCGCGACGGCTCGTCTGCCGTATCGCCGGCGTCGACGAGGCGCGCGCCGCGACGCTCCTCGCCGCGTGTGACGGGAGCGTCAAAGTTGCCGTCGTGATGGCGCGTCACGGCGTCGATGCCGCGACGGCGCGTCGCACGCTCGAGCGCGCACGCGGCCGGCTGCGTGAGGCGTTGTGAAGTTCGCGCTCGCGTTGATGGCCGCGCTTGCGCTCTCGGCTGGGCCGGCCGCTGCGACGCCGGGCGGCCCGATCGTCTTCGTCTCGATGGACGACCGGCCGGTGACGCTGCAGCTTCCGGTGTTGCTTGGGCGCATCGCCGGGCGCAGCGTCGTCACGCCGCCGCATGCGCTGCTCGGCCATTACTTGGAGCCAGGCTCCCCGGACGCAATCGTCGCTTGGCTGAACGCGCGCGCGCCGCGCAACGCGAGCGCGTACGTGCTCTCTACCGACATGCTCGTCTACGGAGGGCTTCTCGCATCGCGGGTTCCCGGCACGACCTACGACGACGCCTACTATCGCGTGCGCGACGTCATACGGCTGCGCGATCGTCGGCCCAAAGCGTGGTTTGCCGCCTTCGGCACCATCATGCGGCTCGCGCCGACGGGAATACCGGCAATCGGGCCCGGGCAGCCGTATTTTGCATCGGGTGCGACGTGGCAGTACTTGTGGAAGTACGCCAAGCTCCACGATCCGCTCTTGCCCGACGAGCAGGCGCGTGCCGAGCAGCTCCGCGCGCTAGCCGGCTCTGCATTCGACGAGTACGTGGCGGATCGCGCGCGCGATCTCGCCGTTGACCGATTGTGGGTGGCGAAGGCTGCTGCGCCTTCTTCGGCGCTCGATCTGCTCGTGCTCGGTCAGGACGATGCCGGACCGATCGGCATCGACGTCCCGGATCGTGTAGCGCTTGAAGGCGACATCGCCTCCGACAACGCTGCGCAGCGGGTCGCGATCGAGCCCGGCGCCGACGAGCTGGGAATGGCCCTCGTCGCGCACGCCCTGGCGCGCAGCGTCCACTGGCAGCCGCGTGTTGCGGTGCGTTACTCCACGCCCGGAGGAGCGCTCGCTCAGGACCCGCTCGAGTATGCTCCCGTTTCCGTGGCGATCGCACGGCTCATCGCGCTTTGCGGAGGCGTCGAGACCGACGAAAACCCCGAGATCGTGCTTTACGTGCGCGTTCCCGCGACCTCGGCGGTGCAGGACGATGCTTTCGTGAGCGCGATGCGTGCCGACGAAACGGCAGGGCGTTCCGTCGCACTCGCAGACATCACGTTTCTGGAGGGCGGAGGGAACCCTGGATATGCCGATCAGGGCGCCTTCGCCCGGCGCATTCTCGCCGATGGCGTCGCCAGGCGGCTCGACGCGTATGCCTCTTGGAACACCAATGCCAATACGGTAGGAACGGCGCTTGCCGAGGCGGTCGCCGCAGGCGTCGGCCGGCGCTCGGGAAGGTACGATGCCTTGGCGCACAAGGAGTTCACCTTCATGCGGTTTACCGACGATTACGCCTATCACGTCGAGGTGCGGCCTCTATTGAATGCGCAGCTCAAAGCGCAGAATATCGACCGTATGCTGCTCTTGCCGCCGAGCGCTGCAGCCGTCGCCCAAGAGAATCGGGCCTTGCTCTGGAATGACGCGCAAGGAATCTTAACGCAATTATATCCCGGATATCATATAGCGGCCATGCGCATCACGCTGCCGTGGGACCGTACCTTCGAGACGAAAATCGAGGTTGGCCTCGCTCCCGACGTCGTGGGGAGATGATTTCCGCTTCTTTCGGGGAATAGACCATAAATCTCCATGCAACTTGCAAAGCGACGCCTCTGGGCTCGCAGGCCCAACTGGACGAACGGCGTAGCGCTTGCGGCAATTCACGTCTGCGCGCTCCTGGCCGTCATTCCGGCATTCTTCTCGTGGCAGGCGGTCGCCGCCGCCGCCGTCCTCGCGTATGTGACCGGCGCGATCGGCGTGACGCTCGGCTACCATCGAACGCTCACCCATCGCAGCTTACGCTTGCGATGGCCTCTGGAACATATCGTCGCGACCGTCGGGACGCTCGCGATGCAAGGAGCGCCCATCGAGTGGGTGGCGACGCATCGCGTCCATCACGCCCACTCCGATCACGCGGGCGATCCGCATACGACGCGTCGCGGGTTCACGTGGGCGCACATCAAGTGGCTCATCGTGAAGAACCGTTACGTTCCGTCGAAAGAGGAGCGCGCGCGCCATTGTCCCGATTTGGTCGCCGATCCATACTACCGAGCGCTTTCGTACCTGTCGGTTCCGCTGCAAGTGGCCCTCGCGCTCGTGTTGCTCGCGATCGGGGGATGGTCGTGGGTATTCTGGGGCGTCTTCGTACGCCTGGTGTACACGTATCACACGACGTGGTTCGTGAACAGCGCGTCGCACTGGGCAGGCTATCGGACCTACAAGACCGATGACCGGTCGACGAACTCCTGGTGGGTCGCCTTGGTCTCGTTCGGGGAAGGCTGGCACAACAACCATCATGCGTTCCCGTTCTCCGCGCGCCATGGGCTTGCGTGGTTCGAGATCGACATGACCTGGTGGCATATCAAGGTCTTGCAGATGTTGCGGCTGGCGGATCGCGTACGCGTTCCCACCAAAGCGATGATGGAGCGCTTTGCGTTCCAGCCCGTATTCGTGCGGCGCACCGTTCGCTCGATTCGCTGAGGAACTGAAGAAGGGTCAGTCGCCCGCCGTCATTCGGGCAGCCTCAAACTCATTCGGGCTCGCAGAGCTCGATCAACACGCCGGCCGTCGATGCTGGGTGGAGGAAGGCGATGCGCTTTCCTTGAGCGCCGCGCCTCGGCGATTCGTCGATGAGGCGAATGCCGTTCGCTTTCAGTTCGGCGAGCGTGCTTTCGAGGTTCTCGACGCGGTAGGCGACGTGGTGCAGTTTTGTCGGCGCGTCGCCGCGGTAGCGCGCAATGGCCGAGTGTTCGTCGAGCGCGCGCAGTAACTCGATGACCGACTCACCGGCTTGCAAGCCCGCAGCTTCGACGCCTTGATCAGCGACGATCTCCCGGTAGAGCTGCCGAAAGCCGAGGCGCTTGGTGTAGAGTGCGATCGTTGCGTCGAGGTCGTCCGCGACGATTGCGATATGGTCGATCGGCCACGAGCCCGTCACCCGAAACCCTCGTTGGAGCGATACGTGCCGAAGACGTCACGCAGCTCGTTGCTGATCTCGCCGAGCGTCGCGCCCGCATCCACTGCCTCCACGAAGTGCGGCATGAGGTTTTCGCGTACGCCTGCGGCGCGCCGCAGCTCTTCGAGGCGTGCTCGAACCTGCGTCGCGTCGCGCGATGCCCGGAAGGCGCGCAAACGCTCGATCTGCTCTCGTTCGACGCGTTCGTCGATGCGTTGCAGGGGCGGAGGCGGCGACGACGCGTCTTCGGCAAAGAGGTTCACGCCTACGACGCGCGCGTCACCGCGCTCGATCGCCTGCTGCGCGGCGTAGGCGGAATCGGCGATGCGGCGCTGCATCCAGCCGCTCTCGATCGCGGCGACCGCGCCGCCGAGAGCGTCGACCTCAGCGACGAGGGCCCGCGCTTTCTCGATCAATGCGCTGGTGAGCGATTCGACGTAGTAGGAGCCGGCCAGCGGGTCGACGACGTCGGCGACGCCGCTCTCGTAGGCGATGATCTGCTGCGTTCTGAGCGCCACCTTCGCACTCTCCTGTGTCGGGAGCGCGAAGGCCTCGTCTTTCCCATTGGTATGCAGCGATTGCGTACCGCCAAGAACCGCGGCGAGCGCCTGGAGCGCTACCCGCACGACGTTGTTGTCGGGTTCCTGCGCCGTGAGCGTCGACCCGCCCGTCTGCGTGTGGAAGCGCAGGCGCTGCGATGCAGCGTCCGCGCAGCCGAACTCGTCGCGGACGATGTAGGCCCAAAGATACCGCGCTGCGCGGAACTTTGCGACTTCCTCGAAGAAGTCGTTGTGCGCGTTCCAGAAAAAGGAGATGCGGGGAGCGACCGATTCGAGCGCGATGCCCGCCTCGCGCGCCGCCTGCAGGTACGCCTTGCCGTTGGAGAGCGTGAAAGCGATCTCTTCGACCGCCGTCGAGCCGGCCTCGCGAATGTGATATCCCGAGATCGATATCGGGTTCCATTGCGGTACTTCGCGCGCGCAATAACTCATGGCGTCCGTCACGAGACGAAGCGACGGCACCGGAGGATAGATATACGTTCCGCGCGCGACATATTCTTTGAGGACGTCGTTCTGGATCGTTCCGCCGAGCGCGCGATAGGGGATGCCGCGGCGCCGCGCGACGGCGAGAAGCAGTGCCAGCAGAATCGTCGCCGGGGCGTTGATGGTCATCGAGATCGTGACGCGATCCAAGGGAATGCCGTCGAGCAGCGTCTCCATGTCGGCGATCGAGTCGATGGCGACGCCCACCTTTCCGACTTCTCCGCGCGCCTGCGGTGCATCGGAGTCGTAGCCAAGCTGTGTCGGAAGGTCGAAGGCAACCGAGAGCCCGGTCTGTCCGCGCTCAAGCAGGTAGCGATAGCGCGCGTTCGACTCAGCCGCAGTTGCGAAACCCGCGTACTGGCGCATCGTCCACAGGCGACCCCGGTACATCGTCGGATAGATGCCGCGCGCAAACGGAAACTCGCCGGGCTCGCCCAGGTCGCGCGGTTCGTCGACTGCATCGTAGACGGCATGCAGAGGGATGCTGGATCCGTTGCTCTCCCGCACTCGACGCGGCTCGGGCATGTCGGCCATGGCCGGTTGGTTCCGCGAGGCTGTGCGAAGGCCTCGCCGAAGACTCCTCGATGATCTCGAAGTTCGTGCCCGTCGCGCTTCTCGCGGTACTCGTCGTCGGATCTCCGGCGCTCGCGCAGCAGTATCCGCCCGCTCCGCCCGACGTCGGCGGGCAGCAGCAACCGCCGCCTGCTCCGGGGCAGCATCGAGGACCGCAGGTCGCGCCGCCGGTAACTGGTTTTCATCTTCGCGGCGTCGTCTCGTACTCGGTTCCCTACTTTCTCGTGCTCGACGCTCGCGGCAATCGGATTTCCGTGCATCTGCACGATGGGACGGTGATCCTACCGACGGGTCTGACGCTCGTTGCGGGAATGCGCGTCGCCATCGACGGCTACTGGGTGCGCAGGAACTGGACTGCGCCAGCCTTCGTCGCCGATCGCATCGTGCTGATTCGGTAGCTCACTCGATCGTCAGCAGAGGCGCGTTCGACTCGACCGTCGCGCCGGGGGCGGTATGTGCCGCCTTCACAGTTCCCGCGCGATGCGCGCGTATCTCGTTCATCATTTTCATCGCCTCGATCACTGCGACGACCTGCCCTACTGCGACGCGCTCTCCTCGCGACACGGAGATCTCGACGACGACGCCGTGCATGGGCGAGCGAATCTCGTCGCCGGTCGCAGCCTTCGCGGTGCTCGTGCTCGTATCCACACGCGGCGCCTTCGGTAGGCCCGCGGGCCGCCCGAGAGACGGAAGACGCACGCGGTAGAGCTTGTCGTCGACTTCCACGGCAATCGTGTCGTCCTCCTCGTGAACGCTCGCGGGCATCGCGAACGTGGGAGTCGCGGCCTCGCCGTGCGGCGCGGCTGCACGCTGCAAGCGAAGCGCCTGGGCGAATGCCTCGAGCGTTGCCGTGCCGTAGGTTGCGTCGCGCACGGCCTCGTGTTCGCAGAGCGCGCGCAGGATCGGTAGCGTCGTCGGGACCCCTTCGATACGATATTCGCCGATCGCGCGCCTCAGGCGCGCGATCGCTTCGCTGCGCGACGGCGCCCACACGACGAGCTTTGCGATCAGCGAATCGTACTCCGGCGTGATGCGCAAGCCGGCGAAGGCTGCGGAGTCGACGCGGACGCCGGGCCCACCGGGCTCGCGATAGGCGAGAATCGTGCCCGGAGCCGGGCGAAAGTCCTCATATGGGTCCTCGGCATTGACGCGCCCCTCGATCGCCCAGCCGAAGAAACGGACGGCATCCTGAGCGTATCCGAGCGGCTCGCCCGCGGCGACGCGAATCTGCTCGCGAACGAGATCGAGCCCGCTGATCATCTCGGTTACCGTGTGCTCGACCTGAATGCGCGTGTTCATCTCGAGAAAATAGAACGCGTCACCGTCGACGAGAAACTCAATCGTTCCGACCGAGTCATACGCGATCGCGCGGGCCGCGCGAAGCCCGGCATCGCGGATGCCGGAGCGCACGCTCTCGCAGACGTCGGCCGGCGCCTCTTCCCAGAGTTTCTGGTGGCGGCGTTGCAAGGAGCAGTCGCGCTCTCCCACGTGGAGCGTCGTGCCGTGCTTATCGGCGAGGATTTGCAGCTCTACGTGCTTGGGGTTCTCGAGGTAGCGCTCTGCATATACCGTCGGATTCTTGAAGTACGCCTGCGCCTCGCGCGTTGCAGTGGAGAACGCTGCGTCGATGTCGTCGAACGTTCGCGCGACTTTCAACCCTTTGCCGCCGCCGCCGCCCGAAGCCTTGAGTGCCAGCGGCAATCCGTAGCGCTCGGCGGCCTCTCGTGCCGCGGCAGCATCGGCGAGCGGCTCGACGCCCCCCGGCACGAAGGGAACGCCGGCGGTTTCCATCGCGCGGCGCGCGCGCAGTTTGTCGCCCATTGCGTCGATCGCATCGGGATGCGGACCGATCCACGTCAAACCCTCGGCGACGACGCGGCGCGCGAAGTGGGCATTCTCCGCGAGGAATCCGTACCCGGGATGGACGGCGTCCGCGCATGCGCGCCGCGCAACCTCGATGAGCCGGTCGACGTCGAGATAGCTCTGCTCCGGGGTGGCCGGTCCCAGCAGGTAGGATTCGTCTGCCATGCGCACGTGCATCGCGTCCCGATCGGCCTCCGAATAGACTGCGACGCAGGCGATGCCCATCTCTCGGGCCGTCCGAATGACGCGAACCGCGATCTCGCCGCGATTCGCGATCAGAACTCGTCGAAACACGGAACTCGGTGGCAGTCGAGGATGCTGTCGAGCATCGCCCGGCGCCACGCACTCTCACCGTGCCTTGACGGGGCGGACGCTCCTGCGCCTCGCTGAACATGCGTACGCTCGGCTCCGGAGCGCCCGTCCCGTCCAGGCACGATGAGCGCGCCGATGGCAACAGCGATTGCTACTGCCTCCTCCCGGCTGGGCTGCGGACCTTCGAAGACCAGCGCTTCAGGGGGCATCACTCCGGCGGGTACATCCCCATCGCATGGAATCCCGCGTCGACGAAGTGCACGTCGGCCGTGACCGCGCTGGAAAGGTCCGACGCCAAGTACACCGCGGTCTTCCCGACGTCTTCGGCGGTTACGTTACGGTGCAACGGCGCGATCTTCGGGACCACGTCGAGCATCTTGGTCGCGCCTCCGACTTGCCGCATGCTCGCGGTCTTGATCGGTCCCGCGGAGATCCCGTTCACGCGAATGCCGCGCTCGCCGAGATCGTAGGCCAGATAGCGCACCTCCGCCTCGAGTGCCGCTTTCGCGACGCCCATCAGGTTGTAGTTCGGAACGATGCTCGTTGCGCCGAGATAGGTGAGCGCCATGATGCTCGCGCCGTCAGCGAGTCGGGAGCGCAGCGCCGAAACGAGCGCGATCAACGAATATGCCGAGACGTCGAGCGCGAGCGCGTACCCCGCCCGCGAGGTATCGTACACCTTGCCGGCGAGATCTTCTTTGTTCGCATAGGCGATGCAGTGAACGAGCACGTCGATGGTACCGAGAGAGGCGGCGAGGCCTTGCAGCGATTCGTCGCTCGCGACGTCGCACGGGAAGGTCGGTGCGGCGCCGAGCTCGGATGCGAGTTTTTCGACTTCATCGCGCACGCGCTCGCCCTGATAGGTGAGTGCGAGCTGCGCTCCGTGCTCGTGCAGCGCTCGCGCGACGCCGGTCGCAATCGACCAGCGGTTGGCGACACCGGTGACGAGCGCGCGCTTTCCTTGGAGCAGGCTCACAGCGAGGCCTGCAAATACGTGAAGTGCGCCTCTTGGCAGGCGTTGATCGCCATGACGCCGGCGGGCACCGCCAACGCTGCTGGAACGAGACCGTGCAGAAGACGCCCGTAGACGTCAGCCGGCCGCAGATGCAACCCTTCTGCAATGGTATCGGCCGTACCCGAGAGCGCGTTGTTGCAGACGAAGAACGTACATCCGCGCGATGTCAGCGCTTCGATCGACGCATCGTCCTGGATCGCCATCGACCGGCGGCGGTGCAGGTACGGATTGCCGCGCCCCGCCCGAGCGCCCGCCTCGTCGAATTCGGCTCTCCACGATGACGGCAAATGCGGCAGCGCCGGGATCAACAGCTCGTTCCAGACGCGATCGCTCGCGGCGAGCGCGATCGACGCGCCGTGATAGAAAACGGCAACCGCATGGAGCGCTCCTGCGCCCTGCGCGAGCGTGATCTCGTACGCGTACATCGAAGCGACCATCTCGTTGAGGACGGTGGCTTTGGCGAGCGCCGTCGCGGCGAACGCCTGCCGATGCTGCGCCGGCTTCGCAAGGATTGCCGCAAAGCGCTCTTCGTCGAATTGAAAGTGCGGGTCGCCGGCCGCACGCGCGCGTGGTGCGGCGGCGCACCCCGCCATCACGGGGGCGAGCGCGACGCCGGCGCCGGCGGCGAGAAGTTGCTTTCTGCTGAGGGTCATGGTCACTGCTCCTAGAGAGGAATGTTTCCGTGCTTGCGCTTCGGCCGTTCCACGCGTTTGTTCTCAAGCATGCGCAATGCGCGCGCGACGAGCGGCCGCGTCCGCCGCGCCTCGATGACGTCGTCGACATAGCCTCGCTGCGCGGCAATATACGGATTTGCGAAGCGCTCCGTGTACTCGTCGATGAGTTCCCGCGTTTTCGCCTGCGAGTCCTTTGCGGCTGCGATCTCGCGCCGAAAGATGGTCTTGACCGCGCCCTCGGCGCCCATGACGGCGATCTCGGCGGTCGGCCAAGCGAGGTTCACGTCTGCCCTGATGTGCTTGCTCGCCATGACGTCGTAGGCGCCCCCGTACGCTTTGCGCGTGATGACGGTAACCTTCGGCACCGTCGCCTCGGCAAACGCGTACAAGAGCTTCGCGCCGTGAAGGATAATGCCGCCGTATTCTTGATCCGCCCCCGGCAGAAACCCCGGTACGTCCACGAACGTCAGCAGCGGAATGTTGAAGGCGTCGCAGAATCGCACGAAGCGCGCCGCTTTGATCGACGAGGCGATGTCGAGCACGCCTGCGAGCACGTCCGGCTGATTGGCTACCACGCCGACGCTGCGTCCCTCGATGCGGCCGAAGCCGCACACGATGTTCTGTGCGTAGAGCGGGGCGATTTCGAAGAAGTTACCGTCGTCGAGCACCGCCGAGATCGCACGATGGATGTCGTACGGCTTGTTCGGCGCGTCGGGAACGAGCTCGTCGAGCTCCGGCGCCTCGCGGTCCGGGTCGTCGTCGGCGGCGTAGACCGGCGGATCGTCGAGGTTGTTTTGCGGGAGAAAGGAGAGCAAGAGCCTGGCCTGGTGCATGAGATCGGCTTCATCGGCTGCGACGAGATGCGCGACGCCACTCTTCGTCGCGTGGGTCGTCGCGCCGCCGAGCTGCTCGAAGCTGACGTCCTCCCCCGTCACCGTCTTGATGACGTCCGGTCCAGTGATGAACATCTGTGAGATGGCTTCGGTCATGATGATGAAGTCGGTGATCGCCGGCGAGTAGACCGCACCCCCTGCGCAGGGCCCGGCGACGAGGCTGATCTGTGGGATCACGCCGCTCGCCTGGACGTTGCGCCAGAAGATCTCCGCGTAGCCTCCGAGCGAAACGACGCCTTCTTGAATTCGCGCGCCGCCGGAGTCGTTGATTCCGATCATCGGTGCGCCGCTGCGCACGGCCAGGTCCATGACTTTACAGATCTTCTCGGCGAACGCTTCTCCGAGCGAACCGCCGAGGACGGTGAAGTCCTGCGAGAAGAGGAAGATGCGGCGGCCCGCGATCGTCGCGTGACCGGTCACGACGCCGTCGCCGAGAAACTCCTTTTCGTCGAGACCGAACGCACTGGTGCGATGGACGACGAACCGGTCGAGCTCGGTGAACGAGCCCGGATCGACGAGCATCTCGACGCGCTCGCGTGCCGTTCTCTTACCGCGCGCGTGCTGCCGTTCTACCGCCTCGGCTCCGGCGGGCGTTTCGGCCTGCTTTCGCTTTGTCGCAAGCTCCGCATACCGCTGCGCGCGCGTCTTCATCCCAAGGAAGAAGCCTCGCCGTGCAGCCGCTCCTCCCCTGCCTACGCGTGGAAGTGAAGGAGCGGCAGCTTGCCGGAAGAACCACGAAAGGGTACTTCTTCAAAGAAAGGAGCCTTTCGTGTTTCGATGGTCGCTCGCAACCGCTGCTCTCGTCGCAATGACGACGAGCGTCGCCTTTGCTCAGGATTGGTCTGGCCCCTATATCGGGCTCCAGGTCGGCAGTACGCCGACGACCGCAAACGTTTCGATCATCGGTTCGGGCGTAAGCTTCAATCCGGCCCCATCCGGCTCGGTCGGCGGCGTCTTGGGCGGCGTCAACTGGCAGCACGGTACCACCGTCATCGGGCTGGAAGCCGAATACGCGGGCGTCTGGAACGGCTCGCCGTCATCGACGCTGACGCACGCACCCGATCCGGTGATCAATACCGTCTCCGACGGCACGAACTTGCGCGTGCGCGCGCGCTTCGGCGTCAGCGATGGATCGTGGATGTTCTTCGTTGCCGGCGGCTGGAGCCAGACCAGCACCCGGTTGCAGCTCCAGGGCCAGGCGCCGTTCGCCGGCCATTCGTCGGATCAGACGCACACGCTCGGCGGCTACAACGCGGGCGGCGGACTCGAGTACGCATTCTCGCCTCACGTCATCGCTCGCGTCGAGTACCTCTACGACCATTACGGCAACACGACGTTCGTTCCGAGCGATACGTTTTTCTCGCACCGTTCTTTCACGAACATACAGTCGAACACGTATCGGGCGGCGCTGAACTTCCGTCTCTGAAAGGCGGCAGAAACTACCAGATTCCGAGCATCGCCTTCACGTCGTCGCTCGCCATCGTGGCCGGGTCCCACGGCGGCGTGAAGGTGATCTCGGCCTTCGCCGTCTTCACGCCTTCTATCGATAGCACGTGATCCTCGACGGATTTTTTGAACATCGGACCGACGGGACACATCGGCGAGGTGAGCGTCATGACGACGGTCACGTTCTCGCCGTTCTCGCCTTCCACGACGACGTCATAGACCAAGCCGAGATCGAGGATCCCGAGGTTCAGCTCGGGGTCCTTCACGTCGACGAGCGCGTTGCGGACCTCTTGCGGTGTTGGCATGCCACCTCACTCTTGGAGCCGGAGGGTCCCGATTCCCCGTGACCTAATGTGGTGGGGCATGCGGAAGACGATTGCGATCGTACCCATGCTCCTCGCCGCGCTCGCTTGCACCGCTCCCGCGCCGGCCGACGTTTCGATCGCTGCCGGGGGCTGGGTCGGCACCTCTCCAGGCCAGAGCGGTGGAGCGATCATGCTGAGCACTGCATCGTCGATTCCGGTCGTCCCGGTCGGCCTTCAGGCGACGCTGCTCGTTCCCGTAACCGGCCAAGGGGGTTATGCCGTCACCGGTGAGATCCGGGGGCTCTCCGGTGGCGGATTCGGCGGAGCCTACGTCGGCGCGGGAGCGGGAATCGGGAATCTCTCCATCGGCCGAACGACCGGCCCCGTCGTGACGATCTTCGGCGGGAAAGGGATCGCGCCGCACGCCTCCATCGAGCTGCGGCTCTATCAAGGCTTGCAGACCGGCGGCACGACCGCAGGCTTTCTCGGCTTCCGGTTCAGCTTGTGAGCGCGCCGGAAACCCACACCCCCTCGCGCAGGGTCTGGTAGACTACAGCTATGTCAATGTGGGAACCCTTCACCGAGCGTGCGCGACGCAGTATCGTGCTCGCGCAAGAAGAGGCGCAGCGTCTCGGCAATAACTATATCGGCACGGAGCACATACTGCTCGGCATCATCTCCGAGGGAGAGAGCCTTGCCGCAAAAGTCCTCGAGTCGCTCGGCGTCAACTTGGCGAAGGTACGGCAAGAGGTCGAAGCGATCGTCGGACGCGGCGGTCAGACCGTGCAGCAAGAGATGGTCTTCACGCCGCGCGCAAAGCGCGTCATCGAGCTTGCGTTCGAAGAAGCCCGTCAGCTGAACCACAATTACATCGGAACCGAGCACTTGTTGCTCGGATTGATCCGCGAAGGCGAGGGCGTTGCCGCGCGCGTGCTCACGAATCTCGGCGTCGACCCTGCGAAGGTGCGCGTGCAGACGACGTCGCTGCTCGGCGCCGAAGGGCAACCGCCGGCTCCGAAGGGCAAGGGCAAGACGCCGACGCTCGATGCGTACGGCCGCGACCTCACGCAGCTGGCTCGCGACGGAAAGCTCGATCCGGTCATCGGCCGGAACCTCGAGATCGAGCGCGTCATTCAGATTCTCTCGCGCCGCACGAAGAACAATCCGGCATTGATCGGCGAGCCCGGGGTCGGGAAGACGGCGATCGCCGAAGGGTTGGCGCAGCGCGTCATCAAGGGCGACATTCCGGAGCCGCTGCGGGACCGCCGCGTCATCACGCTCGACCTCGCCGGCCTCGTCGCCGGGACGAAGTATCGGGGCGAGTTCGAAGAGCGCATGAAGCGCGTCATGGACGAGATCCGCAACGCTGCGGGCGAGATCATCCTTTTCATCGACGAGCTGCACACGCTCGTCGGAGCGGGCGCGGCCGAAGGCGCGATCGACGCGAGCAACATCATCAAACCGGCCCTTGCGCGCGGCGAGCTGCAGTGCATAGGCGCGACGACGCTCAACGAATTTCGCAAGCACATCGAGAAGGACGCTGCGCTCGAGCGGCGTTTCCAGCCGGTCATGGTCGGCGAGCCGACGGTCGAGGAGACGATCGAGATTCTCAAGGGTCTGCGCGACCGGTATGAAGCCCATCACAAGGTTCAAATCACCGACGAGGCGCTCGCAGCCGCCGCGCGTCTCGGCGACCGTTACATCACCGATCGCTTCCTTCCGGATAAGGCCGTCGACTTGATCGACGAAGCCAGTTCCCGCGTGCGGCTACAGGCAACGCTCCCGCCTCCGGAGATTCGCGAGATCGACGCACAGCTGCGTGCGGTCGTCGCCGAGAGAGAGACGGTCGTCAACAATCAAGAGTTCGACCGGGCGGCAGCGATTCGGGAGCGGGAAGAGAAGCTGCGGCTCGAGCGCGCTCGTTTCGACCAAGAGTGGAAGGAGAAGCGTGCCGGCGGCGATCGCGTCCTGAAAGTTACGGCCGATCACATTGCCGAGATCGTTGCGTCGTGGACGAAGATTCCGGTCAGGCGCCTCGCTCAAGCGGAGACCGAGAAGCTTCTCAACATGAAGGAAGAGCTCCATACGCGCGTCGTTGGGCAAGATGAGGCAATCGAAGTCGTCACGCGCGCGATCCGTCGCTCGCGGGCCGGCTTGAAGAATCCGAGTCGCCCGATCGGCTCGTTCATCTTCCTCGGCCCCACCGGCGTCGGCAAGACCGAGGTCGCTCGCAGCGTCGCAGCGTTTCTCTTTGACGACGAGGAGTCGATGGTACGCATCGACATGTCGGAGTACATGGAGAAGTATGCCGTGAGCCGTCTCGTCGGAGCGCCGCCTGGATACGTCGGTTATGAGGAGGGGGGCCAGCTCACGGAGGCCGTGCGCCGCAGACCGTACTCCGTCGTCTTACTCGACGAGATCGAGAAAGCGCATCCCGACGTCTTCAACTTGCTCCTGCAGGTTTTGGATGATGGCCGCCTCACCGATTCTCAGGGTCGCCAAGTCGATTTCAAGAACTGCGTCATCATCATGACGTCGAACATCGGCGCGACTGGCATGCAGACGACGAGCGACATCGGCTTCCGGCTACAGAAGCAAAGTGGTGAAGACGAGCAGCGCGCGTACGAGCGTATGAAGAACAAAATCCTCGAGGAGGTCAAGACGACGTTCCGGCCCGAGTTCATCAACCGCGTGGACGAAGTGGTCGTCTTCCACCAGCTCACGCACGAGCAGATCGAGGAGATCGTCGGGCTCGAGCTCGAAAAAGTGATGCGCGAGGTGCGCGCGCAGGAGATGGAGTTGAAGGTTACCGAGGCCGCGAAGGCGCTGCTCGCCCGTAAAGGGTGGGACCCGCAGTTCGGCGCGCGCCCCCTGCGGCGCGCAATTCAACGCAACGTGGAGGACGAGATCGCGGAAGAGATGCTCAAAGGTAAGTTCCAGAGCGGCGATCACATTCTCGCCGACGTCGATTCCGGCGATCCGGAGAAGCTGAAGTTCACGAAGATCCCGTCGATCGAGGCGCCGCAAGCCCCGGAGCCTGCCGTAACCTAAGGCTCCCTGAGCCAGGCCGCTCCGAGCGTCTCTCGTGCTCGCAGCATCGGTGTAGCCAGTCGACCCGCGCCGACGGATCTCCGATCGGCGCTCGTGGTAGGCTCCTCCCCGCTCCCCAGGCGCCAGCGTCGGCGGCCTCTACGGCTGCTTCCGCCAAATTGATAAAAGTTTGAGGGTGTGCGCGACATTTGGCACAGGGTCCCCGTAGCTGCGGCAGTATTTTTGCGGCATACGTTGGGGGGAGAGCTATGGAGCGCACGACCGAACCGAAGATCATCCTGCTTGTTCGCTTGCTGAACGCCATCGACGAAGGGCGGTACAGCTTCGAGGCGCTCAAGGACCGCGTCTCCGACGGGGGGGACCGGCGGCCGAGCACGCGGAGCCTGCGACGGTATCTGGCTATTCTGGCCGCTGCGGAGTTCCCGTGGTACTTCGACCGGACCACGAACACGTATCGGTTCGCCGAAGGCTATAGCCTCAAGCGTCTGCATCTTTCGAGCGGCGAACTCTTCGGGCTCGTGGCGCTGCGCTCCGTCGCGCATTCGATTGGGGGCACGATCGGCGCGTCGATCGGTGAGGTAACGAAGAAGCTTGCAGGAGCCACCGGAAACGGGAGCATGCACGCGAACGGGCACCCTACCGTGGCCTTTCGGCTCTCGGAGATCCGCCTCGACGAACAAGGCGAACGTGCTTTCGCGCTGCTCTCCAATGCGCAACGGCATCTGCGTAGCGTGCGCTTCACCTACGTCGACAAAGAGGAAAAACGCAGCACGCGCACCGTCGATCCCTACGGCTTCGTCGTCAGCTCCGGCAGAGTCTACTGCGTGGCCTTCGATCACGGCCGCAACGACCGGCGCAGTTTCGCCGTCGATAGCATTTCGGTCGTCGAGACGCTCGGGCAGACGTTCGTGAAACCGGCGGACTTCGACATTGAAACGTGGGCGGCGTCGTCGATCAGCGGCGTGCTGCACGGTACCTCGCCGGCGCAGGTCTGCGTGCGCTTTGCGCCGCGCGTCGCCAAGGCGGCGGTCGCAGCGCGTGTCGTCGCCGAACGCGACGTGCGGCGCTGCGACGACGGATCTGCAGAGATCGTCTTCCACGTCGACGACGTAGACGAACTCGTCCGCTGGGTGCTCGGCTGGGGCGATCAAGCTGAGGTCGTGGGACCCGCGAACGTCAGAGATCGCGTCGCATCCCTCGTCGTCTCGATAGCTCAAAAGTATCGATAGGCTAAAGCTCGAGAGAGGGTAAAAGCAAGAGCCGCAGAGGCGAAGCCTCCACGGCTCTCGACGTATTCGCTCACCGGTGCTCGCTCGTTTGGCCCCCGGGTGGAAGACCCCACAGCGCCGCTCCGGCGGTTTGGCCTCTCGGCCGCGACTGATACGCTCGTCGCACTTCGTTTTACCGAAGTAGATGCATCCTAACAGGTCGAAAACAACCATGCAAGAGCTCGATGCGCCTACCCACAAGCTCTCCACAGGATTTTTTATTTATGCACGGCGTACTTTCCGGTTATCCACTTTTCGCTGCGCTGATCGTCGTCGCGCAGTCGTTCTTCGGCAGCTTGCCGATCGACGGCATTAGCTGTGACACCGCAGAAGGCGCGGTCGAACACGTGCACGTTCATCTGCAGCTTTTCGAGCGCGGACGTGCGGTCGAGATCCCGGCGGGTATCGGCATCCCGGTCGACCGCGGTTGTCTGTACTGGCTGCACACGCACGCGCCGGACGGAATCATTCACATCGAATCGCCGGTGCGGCGCACCTTCACCCTGGGGGCGTTTTTCGACGTCTGGGGCATGGACCTGAACGCGCGCCACGCCGGCCCGCTCGCGGCCGTACGCGGCCGCGAGCTTCGGGTAACCGTCAACGGCGTACGATGGAACGGCGACTCACGCGCGATACCGTTGCGCGACCACGAAGAGATCGTGATTCAGGCCGGGCCTCCCTTCGCGAGGCCAAGGCCGGCAGCGTGGTCGAACCTCTGACCTCATGCGTGCTGTCACTGCACCGGAAGTCGAAATCGACGGCCAACACCTGACGCTGGAGTGCGTCGAGGCGATCGCGGACGGCGCGCCCGTGCGGGTCTGCGCGGCCGCTCGCGAGCGCGTCGCGAAGGCGCGCGCCTTCGTCGAGCGACGCTTCAGCGACGGGGAAGCGATTTATGGCGTCACCACCGGTTTCGGGCGGCTCGCAAACGTTCCGGTCGACGCTTCCGACGCCGAACGCTTGCAGCTCAATCTCGTTCGCAGCCACGCCGCTGGAACCGGGCCGCCGCTCGAGGTCCGTGCCGTGCGCGCTGCCGGCGCGCTGCGCGTCAATGCGCTGGCAGCCGGCCATTCCGGCGTGCGGCTGGAGACCCTCGACCTTCTGGTCGGACTGCTCAATTGCGGCGTGACGCCGTACGTTCCGTCGCAAGGCTCGGTCGGCGCGAGCGGCGATCTCGCTCCCCTTGCGCACATGACGCTGACGCTGATCGGCGAAGGCGAAGCAGTTCACGGCGGCGAGCGCATGCAGAGTGCCGTCGCGCTCGAGCGCGCCGGGCTGCACCCGATCCGCCTGGGCGTCAAAGAAGGCCTTGCGCTGGTCAACGGCACGCAGGTGATGACCGCGCTCGCGGCGCTCGGCGTTCTGCGTGCGGAGCGCCTGGCTGCGGCAGCAGACGTCATCGGCGCGATGTCGCTGGAGGCTTTCCTCGGTACTGACCGCGTCTTCGACCGGCGCATCAACGCGCTCCGGCCGCACGCCGGGCAGATGCGTGTGGCTGAGAACTTGCGCGCCTTGCTCGCGCACTCTGGGATCGTGGAATCGCACCGCGAATGCGGGCGCGTACAGGACCCGTATTCGTTTCGCTGCATCCCCGTCGTTCACGGCGCGGTGCGCGACGCGGTCGCATACGCCCGCGGCATCGTCGAGACGGAGGCGAACTCCGTTACCGACAATCCGTTGGTCTTCCCCGACGACGAAGAGTTTCTCTCGGGAGGCAACTTTCACGGCGAGCCTGTAGCGCTCGCGCTCGATTTCCTGAAGTTCGCGATCTCGGAGCTCGCATCGATCTCGGAGCGCCGGCTCTACTTGCTGCTCAACGGCGAGGAACGAGGCCTGCCGCTCTTCCTAACCGGCCGCTCGGGTATCCAATCAGGGCTGATGATCGTACAGTATACGGCCGCCGCGCTCGTCAACGAGAACAAGGGCCTTTCGTGGCCCTCGAGCGTCGACTCGATTCCGACGTCGGCTGGACAGGAGGACCACGTCAGCATGGGGATGACCTCCGCGAACGCGTTACCGCGCGTGCTCGACAACGTGGAGGGCGCGCTCGCGTGCGAACTGCTCGGCGCGCTCGCCGCGACGGACTTCCGCCGTCCGTTGCGTTCGGGCCTTGGAACGCAGGCCGCGTATGATGTCGCGCGAGAGCGAATCGCAGCCTGGGGCGACGATCGCGTGCCCGCGCCGGACATCGAGCGTGCTCGCGAGCTCATCGCAAGCGGTGCGCTCACCGGCGCCGCTCAGGGTGCCCTCGGGGAAACGCAGCTTTAGCGGCCGCTATGGCTCTACGTGTCGAGGGGAAGGGCAGGTCCCACGCTAACCTCGGATGTCATGAGCACGACCATCTCGGGTAGTCGCACGATTCGGGCACCGCGGGGCAGCCAAATATCCTGCCCGGCCTGGCCGCAGGAAGCGGCACTTCGCATGCTCATGAACAATCTCGACCCCGAGGTGGCGGAGCGGCCGCAAGACCTCGTCGTATACGGCGGCAACGGTCGTGCGGCGCGCTCCTGGGACGCCTTCGATGCTATCGTGCGGACGCTACGGCGCCTAGCGAACGACGAGACGCTCGTCGTGCAGAGCGGAAAACCCGTCGGCGTCTTCCGGACGCATGCACGCGCGCCGCGCGTCTTGATCGCAAACGCGAATCTCGTGCCGAAATGGGCCGACTACGCGACGTTTCGCGAGCTCGAGGGCCAGGGCTTGACGATGTTCGGTCAGATGACTGCCGGATCGTGGATCTACATCGGAACGCAGGGTATCGTGCAGGGAACGTACGAGACGTTCGCCGAGCTCGCGCGTCAGCATTTCAGCGGGACGCTGCGCGGCCGGGTCTGCCTGAGTGCCGGCGTCGGTGGAATGGGTGGCGCGCAGCCACTTGCTATCACGATGAACGGAGGCGTCGCGCTGCTGGTCGATGTGGATCCGGCGCGCTTGCGGCGCCGCTGCGAGCTGCGCTATCTCGATCGCGTCGCTGCAACGCGAGAGGAGGCGTTGCGCGAGATCGAGCGCGCGAAGCGGGATGGCATCGCTCTTTCGGTCGGATACGAAGGCAATGCCGCAGTGGAGTTCCCCGCGCTCTACGAGCTCGGTTTTCGGCCCGACGTGGTTACCGATCAGACCTCGGCCCACGATATGCTCGACGGATACGTTCCCGCCGGCCTCACGTTGGAAGAGGCGGCCGCACTTCGTAAGCGCTCCCCTGCCGAGTACGAGCGGCGCGGCCTCGAAAGCGTTACGCGGCACGTCGAGGCGATGGTGAATTTCAAAGAAGCGGGTGCCGTCGTTTTCGACTACGGCAACAACATCCGCGCGCAAGCCGAGCGGGGCGGCTATGCGCGCGCGTTCGCATTCCCCGGCTTCGTCCCCGCTTTCATTCGCCCACTTTTCTGCCGCGGTTCGGGACCGTTCCGTTTCGCAGCACTCTCGGGCGATCCGGCAGACATCGCGCGTCTCGACGAAGAGCTCGTGCGCCTCTTCCCTCACGACGCCGCACTGCAGCGGTGGATCGCACTCGCACGCGAGCGCATCGCTTTTCAGGGCTTGCCCGCGCGCATCTGTTGGCTCGGGTACGGCGACCGCGCGAAGGCCGGCGTCGCGTTCAACGCGCTCGTCCGGTCCGGAGCGGTTGCGGCGCCGATCGTCATCGGACGCGATCACCTCGATACCGGCAGCGTCGCCTCGCCGTTCCGCGAGACCGAGGGCATGAAGGACGGAAGCGATGCGATCGCCGATTGGCCGATCCTCAATGCCCTGCTCAACACCGCCGCGGGAGCGCACTGGGTGAGCTTCCATCACGGCGGCGGCGTCGGTATCGGCTACAGCCTGCACGCCGGGATGGTCGTAGTTGCGGACGGCTCCGAGGACGCGCGCGAACGTCTCGAGTGCGTGCTCACGACCGATCCCGGCTTGGGCGTGGTTCGCCACGCCGATGCCGGCTATGAACTCGCCGCCGAGACCGCGGACGAAAAAGGGATCGACTGGCGCCTTTGAGCGGCGCGCTCCTCATCCGCGCACGCGACGTCGTCACGTGTGATACGACCGCGTCTCAGGGCGACATCCGCTTCGAGGACCTCGGGCTCATTGCCAATGCAGCGATGCTCGTCGAGGGTGGGGCGATTGCGGCGGTCGGACGCGAACGCGACGTCGTCGCGCGCGCCCCGCGCGACGCCGTCGAGATAGACGCTTGCGATTGCACGATCGTGCCGGGACTCGTGGACGCGCACGCGCACCCGCTCTTCGCCGGAGATCGCGAACCGGATTTTGCGGCGCGCGTGCGCGGTGCGAAGGCGCGGCAAGGGATGCTCCATACCGTGGAGCAGACGCGCGCGGCGCTCGCCGACCCCGCAGCATTCTACGCGTGCGCCCTTCGACCGCGTTTGCATGCCATGCTGGCGCACGGAACGACGACGCTCGAGACGAAGACTGGGTATGCACTCACGAAGGGCGGCGAGTTCGCGTTGCTCGATCTCATCGCAGAGCATCGCCACGACAACGACGTGCCGTGGCTCGTCTCGACCTTTCTTGGAGCGCACGCGGTACCACCCGAGTTTGATTCCGCGGGTGCGTACGTCGACTATCTCCTTCGCGATTGCGTTCCGTGGGCCAAAGAGCACGGGGCCGAATACGCCGACGCGTTCTGCGAACCGGGCTACTTTTCGGTCGCGGATGCGCGCCGGTATCTCCAGGTTGCAAGGGAGCGAGGCCTTCGCTTGCGGATTCATTGCGACGAGATGGCCGATGGCGGAGCGGTACAGATGGCCGTGAAGTTGGGAGTCGACGCCGTCGATCATTGTAACTACATTGACGATGCCGCGGTCGCGGCGATCGTCAGCAGCGACACCGTGCTGGTCGCGTGTCCCGCGACGATTGCATTCTTGGGTATCGAGCGGCACGCGCCCGTGCGTGCCATCCTGGAACGCGGCGGGCGCGTCGCACTGGCGAGCGACTTCAATCCGGGAACGTCGCCGTGTTTCAATCTCCAAACCGTTGCGTATTACGGCCGCAGTCTCTTCGGCATGAGCGCGGCAGAGGCGCTCTACGGCGTGACGCGTGCCGCCGCGCACTCGCTGCGAAGGGAGGCCGGCATCATTTACGAAGGCGGCCCGGCGGATTTCGTCGCGTTGCGTATCGACGATCCGCGCGAGTTCGGCTGGCAGTTCGGTGGGAATCTGGCGAAGTTCGTCGTGAAAGGTGGCGCGGTGGTGGCGGGCATTGCGTGAGATCATCCGCTGCGCGCGGGCCGTCGCCGGCGGTGCGCTGCGCGAAGACTTCGGTTTCGTCGTCGATGGGGGCGCGATTGCGGATGCCGGCGACTTCGCCTCGGTGCGAGCGCGCCATCCCGGAGCATCCGTGCGCGCCTTTCCGGTCGACCGGCTGGTCGTCCCCGGCTTCATCAACGGGCACAGCCACGCGTACCAGATACTCTTACGCGGATGGGCCGACGATCTACCGTTCCAGCGCTGGCGCGATGACGCGCTCTATCGGGTGATCCCGCAGCTCGAGCCGGAAGACGTCTACTGGGTTTTCGTCGCAGCCTTTTCGGAGATGCTGGCCGCCGGTATCACGACGGTGGCGGAGTTCTTCTATCTCAACGGGCGGGGGAATCGGCACGCAGAGGCAGCGATTCGCGCGGCGCAACGAACCGGCATCCGTCTGGTCATGGCGCGTACGTGGATGGACGCGCCGCAGGCACCGCCGGCGTTTCGGGAGACCCTCGAGGAAGCGGCGGAGCGCACGCGCGAGCTTCGCGACGCCTTTCCGCACGCGCGGGTCTGCGTCGCGCCGCATTCTCTGCACGGTGCGTCGGAGGCGATGATTCGTTGCGCTGCGGAGTTCGCGCGCGAAGAAGGGTGCGATCTCCACATACACGTCGCGGAGACCTCATCGGAGGTCGCCCTTTCGCGCGAGCGCTACGGCGCAGAGCCGGTCGTGGTTCTGGATCGCTTCGGTGCGCTGAGCGAGCGCAGCGTGGTGGTTCACGCCATCCACGTAACGGAAAGCGAGAAGGAACTGCTCGCCGAACGTCGCGTGCGCGTGGTGCGCAATCCGACCACGAATCTCTACCTCGGCGATGGACTCGGCGACATCGTAGGATTGCGGTCACGCGGCGTCTGCGTCGGTCTTGGAAGCGACGCAAACGTCAAGCCGTCCGCGATCGACGAGATGCGTGCCGCGGCGTACGAGCAGAAAGCCACCACGCTGGACGGAAGCGCGCTTGGAGCCGGCACCGCCTTCGCGCTCGCCACCTCAGAGGGTGCTCGCGCCATCGGCGTCACGGCGGGGGACCTGGCGGCGGGTCAGGCGGCCGATTTCGTCGTGCTCGATGCTTCGTTGATCGACCCGTGGTCGCCGCCGGTCAACGCGCTGGTCTATCGCGGGGAGGACGCCTGGGTGCAAGCCTGCTTCGTAGAAGGACGCCGCGTCTACACCGGCGAGGCCTCCCCGCTCGCGCAGGAAGCGAGGCTCGAGGTTGCTGCGATCGGGCGGCGGTTGCTCTCCGTATAGTATGCATGTAAGTACTTGCATTGGTCGTTAGCCTATGGTATGGTTCGCGTGCGAAATAGGTACGAAAGCTATGGAAGGCACACGAATGAGGAATAGGCTCGAGCGGAAGAGCAAGCCGGCGCAGGTTGCGCTCGATTATCGCCCGGAGGATCCAAAAGGTATGCAACGGGAGGTCCGTGCCACGATCGAAAGTGGGAGACGGCAGATCGTTCTCACCCTCGATCACCTCGAGACGCTCGATATCGCCGGCGTGCGCGGCCTCATCGTGCTGCTGCGCAGCGCCAGGGCCGTAGGCGGCGAGCTCGCTCTGCGTACCTCGAGTCCGCAGATTCGGCGCTCGCTCGCGGTGACCGCGCTCGATCGGCTCTTCCACGTCAACCGTCAGGAGGCAGCGTGAGGATCTCCGCTGCCCTCGCGGCGGTGCTCGCATTCGCCGTTCCCGCCTTCGCCGCGGCCCCGCAGCCGCCGAGCGACGCGAGCGCCGTCATCGCGCAAATGCTCGCGAGCAACCCCGCACTCATCACGTATCGTGCGCGCGTGCACGTCGGCGTTCACATGCTGAACTTTCCGTATCTCAGCCCCGTGCTGGACGGAACGACGTACTACAAGCGCCCCGGCAACTTCGAGGTCGTCTTCGACAGCGTGCCGTTCTACATGAAGGGCTTCTCGCGGCTCTTTGCGGACATGGGCGATGCGGCCGTTTGGCAGCGCGATTCAAATGTTGCACTCTTGGGCACACGCAGCGTGGGCGGTCGGCCGCTACTCGTATTGCGCATGACGAAGAAGATTCATAGCGACATTCTCGGTTACACGGATGCGTACGTCGATCCGCGCTCGTACGAGTTGCTGCGCATGGTATGGCACTATCGCAGCGGCGGAACGATCGTCATGACGCAGTCGTATCGCCTGCAGTCGGGATTCGTGGTCCCATTCGAGCAGCACGCGACGATCGACATTCCGCACGTGCACGCGGTAGGCGACGCCGTCTACGGCAGCTATCAGGTCAACGTCGTCGTCGACGACGGGATATTCAGCAAACACCCGTGATCGCAGCGAAACCAGCATCGCCGGAGGAGACGCGCGGCCGGATACTATGCGCCGCCCGCGAGGTCATCGCTCGCAAAGGAAAGCGCGGTGCGACGACGCGCGAGATCGCGGAGGTTGCAGGAGTGAACGAAGGAACGCTATTCCGGCACTTCGGCAGCAAGAGCGCGCTCATCGTGGCGGTCGTTCAGCACGTTTGCGGCGTCGTCGAGCTGCGGGACGTCGTCGCCCAGCTGCGCGGCCCCGTCGAAGGAGACCTGCTCGCGGTGGGCCGCACCATGCTCGAGCGGATGGAGGCGCAGAAGGACATCATCCGCTGGTCCCTTGTCGAGGCGGAGTACGACAAGGACGTGTTTTCGTCGACGGCGTGGCGTCCGCAGCTCGTCATCCACGACATGATGGTCGAGCTCATGGAGCGCTACGTCGCGCGAGGCGAGCTGCACGGCGACCCCAAGGGGCTTGCAGCGCTCTTCATGGGAATCGTGTTCGTGCACGTGATCGCTCGAGAGAAGTTTCCCGATTCCGACTTTCACGATGACGCGGAGCGCGCGCTCCGATTCTACATCGACGTCTTTTTGAACGGCGTTCGGGCGAGTCGCACCGAGCAGGCCGAGCTTCCCTAACGATGGAGACGCGAGAGAAGGAGCAACTGCGCGAGCACGATGGTGCCGCCGCGCCGGCAACGGTAGAGGAGCCCGCGAGGCAGTTCCGCAAGCGTTGGCTCTTCATCGGCCTCGGCATCGTGGTCCTGATCGTCGCGCTCGTCTTCGGTGTGCCATGGCTGCGCTACATGCTTGCGCACGAGGGCACGGACGACGCACACGTGGACGCCGACATCGTGCAGATCACGAGCAAGATCCCCGAGCGCATCGGCGACATCCTCGTCGCGACGAACCAGCACGTGACGCGGGGTCAGCTGCTGATCGTTCTCGACGATCGTGACGAGCTTGCGCGTCTCCAGCAGGCAAAAGCGCAATACGACCTCGCGCTCGCGGACCAGCGAACGACGATGCAGCAGGGTCAGGGCGGCGTTGCGCAAGCGCGCGGGCAACAAGCGCAGGCAGCGGCGCAAGTCGACATCGCGCTCTCGCAGCTCCCCGGAGCGCAGCAGAATTATGATAAGGCCGAAGCCGATCTCTCGCGCGCGGCATCGCTCGTCGCGACGGGCGACGTCCCGCGCGAGCAGCTCGACGCTGCACGAGCGGAGGCAGCCGCCGCCTCGTCGCAACTGCACGCCGCGGAGAACGCGGTGGTGGCGGCGCGCGCGCAGGAGGGGGCCACAGGGGGCGGCGTCACGACTGCCCAGGGCCGTCTCGCTCAGGCCTCCGACTCGAGCCAGGCGCAGGCGGCGAAAGCACAGCTCGATTTGGCGCTCCGCAACCTGCGCTACACGCACATTGTCTCGCCGATCGACGCGTTCGTCGGGGAGAAGAGCGCCGAAATCGGCCAGACCGTCTCGGCCGGCGAGGTCCTGATGACGCTCGTGCCGAGCCGAGACATCTTCGTCACCGCGAACTATAAGGAAACGCAGATGGGCAACATGCGCGTCGGTCAACCCGTCGACATCCACCTGGACGCCTATCGCGGAGTGACCTTTCACGGCCACGTCGTCTCGATCAACCCGGCGTCCGAAAACACTTATGCGCTGGTTCCGTCGCAAAACGCTACAGGCAACTTCGTGAAGGTGACCCAGCGCATCCCCGTGCGCATTTCGATCGACGACCCGCGTCCCGATATGCCTTTGCGTCCAGGGATGAGCGTCGAGACCTACGTGAAAGTGCGTTAGGGAATCGCGGATGCGTCTCGTCACGTTCGTCGCGACCGCTGCCCTTGCGGCTCTTCCCTTTGCTGCCGGAGCGCAGCAGAGCGAACGTCTTCCGGCGCGGGCGACGATCCCGTCGCCGCCGCCACTGCCGGTTTTGCCGCCGGTACCGAGCGTTGCTCCCGGCTACAGCGCACCGAGCGTGCACGCGGGCACTCCGCGTATCGTCGGTACCGCTGGCGAGCCCGTCGTCGGCATCGTGCTCGGCGACGCGATCGCGATGGCGCTGCTGAAAAATCCGAATCTCGCGATCGCCGCCGGAAATCGCCGCATCGCGTTTTACGGCATCGAGGCGGCAAAAGGTGCATTTGACGTACGATTTCAACTCGAGCCGGAGATCCAGCGCTCGATCGCGGCGCCGCAGAATCCCTTCTTCGCGGGGCCGAGCTACGGTCCGGTCGTCACGGGAAATTCGTCCGTGTCGGGAAGCGTCTCCGGCGTCCTTCCGAATGGACAGTCGTACAGCGTTAGCCTTTCGCAGACGAGAGCGACGAACAACGAGATCGTCAATCTCCTCAACCCGACGTATTTGACCGCCCTCTCCTTCGTGCTGACGCAGCCGTTGTTGCGCGATGCCGGGATGAACGCGCCTAAGCGTGCCGTGGAGCTCTCCGTCATCAACGCGAATCAGACGCAAGAACAGACGCTGGCGACCGTTTCGGACACGATCGGCGCCGTCGAGGACGCGTATTGGGACCTCGTTTCGGCGTGGCGCAACGTCGCGATTCAAGAAGAAGCGATGCGCGAGGCGGTTGCCCAGCAGCGCAGCACGATCCGGCTCGCGCGTCACGGCGCCGGCGCTCCAGTGGATGCGGTCGAATCAGGCGCACAAGTCGACGCCGACGAAGCCGCAGTCGCGTCGGCCTTGCAGAGCGTCGCGACGGTGCAAAACCAACTCAAGAGCGAAATCGCGGCCGGGCCGTCCGATCCGGTGTGGACGGCGAACTTGGTTCCGACATCGCCGGTGCTACAGGTACCGCCGGCTCCGGCGTTTGCGCGGCTCGTCCAAGAGGCGATGCAGAACCGGCCGGAGATCCGCCAGACGCTCGACGCTGAGCTTCAGGCCGACGTCGACGTTGCGTACGCGCGCAATCAACTTCGCCCCCAGGTCGATCTGAAGCTGGGCTATACGACGAACGGTTACGCTGGAACGCTGCTGCCGCTGACGCCGAGCAATCCGCTCTACGCCTTCGTCTGCCCCACGTCGCCGTGCTCCTTCGCCGTACCGCCCCCACTCGTCGGCGGCTTCGGCCAGTCGTACAACACGCTGCTGCAGCAGCGTTACCCGTATTGGAACGCCGGCCTCGTCTATTCCCTGCCGCTGGGCAATCGCACGGCCCGCGCGCAGCTCGAGCAAGCGCTCGAGCAGCAGCGCGACGCTCAGATCGCACTGCAGGCCACCGAGGAGCGCGTCGTGGTCGAGGCGCGCAACGCGCTGCAAACCTACGAATCCGCTCTGTCGCGGCTTGCGGCCGCGCGCGCCGCACGACACGCGAGCGAGGTCGTGTATGCGAGCGAGCTGCGCAAGTTCCACAATGGCACCTCGACGACGTTTCTGGTCCTTGCGCGGCAGGTCCAGCTGGCACAGTACCGCGGCTTGGAGCTCCAAGCGCAGACCGACCTGAACAAAGCCGTCGTCGAACTGCAACGCGTGAGTGGGGCGATCCTCACCGCCAACGGCGTGAACGTGGAGACCTTAGGTTCTCGCGCCCTGCCCGCAGTGCCCTAACCGGCCGCAGCCGCTGCTGCGTCGGCGTACCAGAGAAGGCGGCCGCTATGCGGTTTGACGATCTGCGCGGGATAACGCCATGGATCGTACGGCCCTTCGCGAATCGCTTTTAGCGCGGCAGCTTTTTCGGCGCCGCTGACGCCGAAGAGCACTTCGTGGGAGGCGTTGATGACGTCCGGCGTGATCGTCAGGCGCCACATTCGAACAGATTGCGCGTAGACCGCGCGCACGAGCGCATCGTCGTCGGCGAGCGGGTTCTCGCCTGGGAAGAGCGATGCGGTGTGACCGTCGGCGCCGATACCAAGCATCACGAGATCGAGCACCGGACGCTCGCCGATCGTGTTGCGCAGCACGAGCGCGTACTCGAGCGCCGCTTGCTGCGGGTCGATCTCGCCGCGCATGCGGTGAACCTGCGCCGCCGGAATCGCAACGTCGTCGAGCAGCGTTTCCTTTGCCGTGTGATAGTTCGAGGCGGGGTCGTCGGGCGGCACGCAGCGCTCGTCTCCAAAGTACACATGGACCGCGTTCCACGCGACGAGCGATCGCCGCGGATCCTGGGCCAAGAGCGCGTAGGCACCGCGCGGCGTCGTTCCGCCTGCTAAAGCGACCGTGAAGCGGCCCCGCGTCGCGATCGCATCGCGCGCGGAAGCGACGAACGCGTCGGCCAGCCCGCGCGCGAACAGCTCGGGCGTCCGGAAGACGTGAAGGTGAGGTACGTCCGACAAACTCCTAGCCGCCATCGGCCGCGAGAAGATGCCCCGCGACGTCGAGCGACTCGCGGAAAACGGGATCGCGCTGCTCGTGCAAGATCGCGCGCTCGATGAGCGAGGCGACGTCCACGCCGTGCAGGGGCGCGACGCGCGGGGGGCGCTGCTTGGTCCCGCTGACCTCGAGCGAGACGGCATCGGTATCGCAGAGCTGCGCTTGAAAGCGCGTTGTTCCCGATTCTAGGGTGATGCGCTTCACCCGGCGTGGTTGGCCCTCACGCACGATTGCGTAGGCGATCCCTCGCGCGCGGCGCTTCTGCCGGAAGGTGCGATTGCCGTCGGGCGTCCACGAGAGCCGGCTCGCGAGCCACCCGAGCAGGTAGTAGCCTTCGGCGTCTGAACCGCTCGCAATCGTGACGCGGCGAAGGTCGAACAGATCCTCGACGAAAGCGCGCTCGTCGAAAAAATCCGCAACGACCTCTTGCCAAGGCGCTAGCCGGAGATAGGCGAGATCGTGAATCGATTCAGCGCCGCAGTTCTCGCCGCAGAACGCGACGAGATCGCGAAGCGCGGCATCGTCGTCGCGCGCGCGCGAGCTGTCGAGGAGCGTCGTGCGCATCTCCGGTGCGAGGCGCACGAAGCGTTCGTCGCTTGCGGTTTGCGGCGCCGCCCAGAGAAGAATGCGGGGCACCGCAGGCGGCAAGAGGCGCGACGCAAGCACGTGGATATTCTCCGCCGACGCTCCTTGCACGCCCACTTCGGTCCATTCCGCGCCGTCCGTCTGCTGCGGATGGCTCTGCGCAAGGCCGGCATTCAGGAGGACGACGCGCGACGCATGCCGCCGGGCCAGCCGCTGTGCGCGCTCGCGCACCCACGGCACCAGCTGTGGATCTTCGACGAAGACGAGCAGCGTCATCGTCGCGATGCGCGCGTTGACGCTCATAATCGCCGCCACTCTGGAAGGAGGCGAGAGGCCGAATCCGGGCCCTGGCTTCCGGCAGCATAGTTGGGGAAGGTGAAGTCTTTCGTGTTCTGCCACACGTCGAGAACCGGCGTGATAATCTCCCAGGCAAGCTCCACCGCATCCCAACGCGTGAACAGCGTCTGATCTCCGCGCATCGCGTCGGCGAGAAGGCGCTCGTACGCAGGCGGCGAGTGAAATCCAAAGCCCGTTCCGTAGTTGAAATCCATGAATACGCTACGAATGTGGCTCTTCGGACCGGGAACCTTCGCCTCGAAGCGCAGCGCCACTCCTTCGTCGGGCTCAATCTTGATGACGAGTATGTTTGGTTCGATTGCGTCCGTCGACTCGCCGTAGAGCCGATGCGGAATCGGCTTGAACGTGACGACGATCTCGGATATCTTTCGCGCGAGGCGCTTTCCCGAGCGCAGGTAGAACGGAACGCCGGCCCAGCGCCAGTTGTCGATGCTCACGCGCAGCGCTGCGAACGTCTCAGTGTTCGAGTTCGGTGCAACGCCGGGTTCGTCGCGGTATCCGGGCACCTTCGCGCCGTCGACGATGCCCGCGCCGTATTGCCCGCGTGTCGCCATGCTCATCACGTCTTCGTGGTGCGGCGGTGCGATCGCCGAGAAGACGTTGAGCTTTTCGTTGCGGATCGCGTCGGCTTCCGAGCTCGCCGGCGGCTCCATGGCCACGAGGGCGAGCAGGTTGAGCACGTGGTTCTGGATCATGTCGCGCAAGGCGCCGGCATTTTCATAGTAGCTGCCGCGGTCTTCGATGCCGATAGATTCCGCCGACGTGATCTGCACCGATTGCACGTAGTTGCGATTCCATATCGGCTCGAAAATCGTGTTCGCAAAGCGCAGGGCCATGATATCCTGCACCGGCTCTTTGCCCAGATAGTGGTCTATGCGATAGACGTCGTGCTCGCCGAAGACGCGATCCACGATCTTCTGGAGGGCTCGTGCGGAAGCGAGGTCGGTGCCAAACGGCTTCTCGATGACGATGCGCGTCCAGCCACGCTCGTTGTTGCGAGGGTCCAGGTTTGCGCGCCGAAGCATCTCGATGATCCCCGGAAAGACCGACGGCGGGGTCGCGAGATAGAAGAGGCGGTTGCCGCCGGTTCCAAGCCGTTTGTCGTTGTCGTCCAAACGCTTGCGCAGTTCCTGAAAGTGCGCGACCTGCTTGAAATCCGCGGTGACGTAGCTCAAACACTGTGCGAAACTCTCCCAGAGCTCGCCCTGCGGTTTCGATCCATCCGGCGCGAACGCGTCGATCTGCTCGCGGCAATAATCGCGAAACTCTTGGTCGCTGTATTTCGTTCGCGCGAATCCAATCAGCGCGAATCCGCTGGGAAGGATGCCCCGCAGCCGCAACGCCCAGATCGCGGGAAGCAACATGCGCTTGAAAAGATCGCCGCTCGCGCCGAAGAGCACGACGCTGCAGGGATCGGAGATGCGGTCGCTCTCGATGCCGGCGCGCAGGGGGTTCGTGCGCTCGCCATCGCCGGACGCAGGCGAGAGCGACGTATCAAGCACCGCTTCGAGGCTCCGACTTCACGGCGTGGCCGCCGAACTGGTTGCGGAGCGCCGCGATGACTTTGGCGCTGAAGGATTCGTCCTGACGCGACGCGAGGCGTGCGAGCAGTGCGAGCGTGATCACCGGCGACGGGACGTTCTCGTCGATTGCCGCTTGTACCGTCCAACGTCCTTCGCCGGTGTCGTCGACGTACCCGGCGATCTTTTCGAGTTTGGGGTCCTCGTCGAACGCGAGAACCGCGAGATCGAGCAACCACGAACGCACGACGCTTCCGTGCCGCCAGACCTCCGCGACCTGCCGCAGGTCGTAATCGAACGACGAGCGCGCAAGAATCTCGAAGCCCTCGCCGTAGGCCTGAAGCATGCCATACTCCACGCCGTTATGCACCATCTTCGAGAAGTGGCCGGCGCCCGGGCCGCCGACGTGAGCGTATCCTTGCTCGGGCGCGAGCGTTTTGAATATCGGCTCGCACGCCTTTACGGCGGCATCGTCGCCGCCGACCATCAGGCAGTAGCCTTCCCGTAATCCCCAGATGCCGCCGCTCGTGCCGGCGTCGACCAGAGCGATGCCGTGCTGCTTGCAGCGTTCGTACGCGAGCAAGCCTTCCTTGTAGTTGGTGTTGCCGCCGTCGATCACGACGTCGCCAGGGGAGAGCAGTGCAGCGAGCGTATCGATCGTGTCGTCCGTCGGCTTTCCGGCCGGCACCATCACCCAAACGACGCGCGGAGGTGAGAGCTGCGATACGAGATCCGGCAGGCCGGTAGACGCGAGCGCGCCCCCAGCCGCGGCCTGCTGCACGGATTGAGCGGTACGCGCGTAGACGACCACTTCGTGCCCGCCACCAAGAAGGCGCGTTACCATGTTGCCGCCCATGCGGCCGAGACCGATCATTCCAAGTCGCATCGTCCTTTAGGTCCTGACCGCGAGTGCGTCGTCGACGGCAGCCTTGAGAGACTGCAGCCCTCGTTCGATCTCGCCCTTGAGATGGACGCGGGTTCCGCGTCGCGCGCGCTTGTCCAGCGCCTGGAGGTCGCCGAGCGCTTGCGCTGCGAGCAGCGTGCGAAAGCCGACGTTCATCCCCGGAATCGCCGGATCGCTCGGCTCGTCTGCGACGATCTGCAGCAGCACGACGCTCGGCGGACCGCCCTTGTGTAGCTGACCCGTGGAGTGCAGAAAACGAGGCCCGAAACCGACGGTCGTCGCGACGCACAGCGCCTTGCGTATCGTCTCGCGCACCTCACCGAGAACTCGTGCGTGCTCCTCGTTGCGCGCGACGTACGCCGTGATCGCGACGTAATCTCCCGGGCGCACCTGGGCGAGCACGTCACGCAGGCTCGTCGCACCAGCACTTCCGGAGAGTGGGGTCAGCTCGAGTTCGCTCAGCGAGACGGATGGCGCCGGCTCGTCGATCTCTCCGGTGCGTAAGTATTGCTCGAGGAGAGCCTTGGTGTTGTCTTTCGACTCTTGGACGTTCGGCTGGTCGAAGGCATCGATGTGGAGGAGCACGCCGGCGGCAGCAATGGCAACCTCCCACAGGTAAAACTGCTCGCCGAGGTCGTACGCGTCGTTCATCGCGAGCCGCATGACCGGGTACCCCGCCGCTTCGAGCGCGCTCAGACGGCTCTCGAGTTCGCGATCGGGATTCGCAAGGGTCGCGCCGACGTAGACGAAGAGGCGGTCATCGCCGTACTCCTGCGGCGAGCCGAGCCGCTCGCCCTCGACCGGCACGACGCCTTTGCCCAGCTTGCCGGTCGACTCGGCAACGAGCTGTTCGACCCACGCGCCGAATGCCCGTACCGCCGGATGCGTGACGATCGTGAGTTTATCTCGGCCGTTGCGCGCGAGGCCGCCGATGGCAGCGCCGAGGCGAGCGCCGGGGACGTTGCGCACGTCGACATTTTTGTCGTTCGCGTGCATCGCGCCGAGCCCGCGGTCGAGTAGCAGGTTGACATCGTAACCGGCGAGCGCGGCTGGTACCATGCCGAAGAAGGAGAGCGCAGAGTAGCGGCCGCCGATGTTCGGGTCGCACGGGAAGCACGTGCGAAACGCGTTGCGGCGCGCCTCTTCGAGTAACGGCGTGCCGGGATCGGTGATGGCGATGAAGTGTTTGCCGGCATTTGCTGCGCCGACTGCCTTGACCATCTTGGCATGGAAATAGGCGTAGAAGGCGTTCGGCTCGGTCGTCGTACCGCTCTTGCTCGAGATGCAGAAGAGCGTTCGCGGCAGATCGATGGACGACTCGAGATCCTCGATCTGTTGGGGATCCGTCGAATCGAGGACGAGCAACCGCGCAAAGCGATCCGTCTTTCCGAACGTCTGCGACAAGACGTCCGGCGCGAGCGAGCTGCCGCCCATTCCGCAAACGACCACATCGTCAAAATCCGCGCGCACGTCTTGTGCGCAAGACTTCAGCTCGGCCACGCTTTCGAGCGATCGCTGCGGAATGTCCAGCCATCCGAGGGCGTGCGTGATGATCGCGGCAGCCGCCGGCTCATCGGTCCAGAGCGTCGCGTCCTTGGCCCACATTCGCTTGAGAAAGTCCTTCGATGCGAGCTCCGAGAGCGCGTTGTCGTAATGCTGCTGTGCCGAGCCGAGCGAGAGAGCGACGCGTTCTGCGCCGGACGCGAGCTGCTTTTGCTTGTAGACGATCGCGCCGAGCAGCGCGCCGTACGCATCGGAGAAAAGCTTCACGCCGTCGATTTGCAGCTGCCGCGTTACGTCGAAGAGCGAAACGTGCGCGTCGTGCAAGGCGCGCAGCATCGCCCGCGCACCATCGAGATCTCGCGAGATCGTGTTGGGGGTGATGGTGCCATGGTCGAGCAGCGCGGAGAGCGTGTTCTCGGGCATCGTGTTCACGGTCTGCGGCGCGACGACTTCCTCGACGTACATGAGATCGTCGTAGTTGGGGTTCTTCGTCGAGGTCGACGCCCAGAGCGGCCGCTGGGCGGCCGCGCCTGCCTTCCGGCACGCGGTGAACGCTGCGCCCTCGAAGATTGCACGGAAGCGCTCGTAGGTAATCTTGAGCCCTGCGATTCCGGCCTTTCCAAGCAGCGGCTCGAGGTTCTTCTCGCCTTTGTCGATGCGCGCTTGGAGAAGCTTGTCGACCGCCGTGTCGATGCGCGAGACGAAGACGGAGTTGACCGAAGCGATGCGATCGACCGGTAACTTCTCTGCAATGCGCCGCTCGAGACCGCGGATATACGCATAGGCGGCTTTCTCGTACATCTCGACCGAGAAGACCAGCGTGACGTTGATGTTGAGGCCGGCATACGTGGCCTCTTCGATTGCCGGAATCCCTTCTGCGGTACCGGGAATCTTCACCATTAGGTTCGGACGGTCGACGCGAGCCCACAGCTCCTTCGCCATCGCGATCGTGCCCGACGTGTCGTGCGCCAGCAGCGGGGAAACCTCGAGGCTGACGAAGCCGTCGTGGCCTCCCTGTGCCATGAAGACCGGAGTGAAGGCGTCGCACGCACTGCGAATATCTTCCACGGCGAGGTCCCAGAAGATCGCTTCGGCATTGCGCTCGCTGCCGATCAGCGAACGCAGCTGCTCGTCGTAGTCGCTGCCGGTTCCGATCGCCTTTTCGAAGATCGAGGGGTTGCTCGTCATGCCTCGCAGACCCATCCCGATCAAGCGGTCGAGCTCACCCGAAGCGAACATGCTGCGCCGGAGGTTGTCGATCCAGACGCTCTGGCCGGCATCGGCGAGCTGTTGCAGCTGATTCTTCACGATTCTCCCTTTCCTTTACGAGCGGCGAACCGGCAGCACGCGCTCGAGCGCGATGCGCGCGACGTTCTCGGCGGTGAATCCGTACGCTTGCGCGATCGCCGCTGCAGGTGCCGACGTTCCGAAGCGGTCGACGCCCAATGCGTACCCTCGGTCTCCGACGTACCGCTCCCACCCGAGCGTCGCGCCGGCTTCGATCGACATGCGTGCGGACACGTCGCGCGGCAGTACGCGCTCTTTGTACTCGTCCGGCTGGCGTTCGAAGAGCTCCCAAGACGGCATCGAGACGACCCTCGTCTTCACGCCTTGGGCCTCCAAGAGCTTTTTCGCTTCGACGGCAAGCGCTACTTCCGAGCCGGTCGCGATGAGGAGAATCTCCGGCGTGCCGTCGGCGTCGGAGAGAATGTAGGCTCCTCGCACCACGGGCGCTTCGCGCGCGCCGAGAAACGGCAGTTTTTGACGAGAGAGGACGAGCGCCCACGGTCCGGTCGCTGGATCGACGCAGAGCTTCCACGCCTCCAGAGCTTCGAGCGCGTCCGCAGGGCGCACGACGATGACGTTCGGGGTTGCGCGCAGGTGCGCCAGATGCTCGACCGGCTGATGCGTCGGCCCGTCCTCACCGAGAAAGATCGAATCGTGCGTGAAGACGTAGATGACGTGGAGGTTCGTCAGCGCGGAGAGACGCAGCGCCGGCTTCAGGTAATCGAGAAAGTTGAAGAAGGTCGAGCAATACGGCATGACGCCGCCGTGCAGTGCGAGCCCGTTCGAGATCGCGGCCATTGCGTGCTCGCGAACGCCGTAATGCACGTTGCGGCCGGCGTAGTTGCCCGGTTCGAAATCGCCGAAACCCTTGAGGTAGGTCTTCGTCGAAGGGTCGAGATCGGCGGACCCGCCAACGAGCTCGGGCAGTGCGGCAGCCACCGCGTTCATCACCGTGCCGCCCGCGTCGCGCGTCGCGACCGAGCCATTGTGCGCGTCGAACGCAGGCCACGGAATCGTTGCCGGCAGCGCTTTACGATCGACGCGCTCGTACTGTGCCGCCAGATCCGGGAATGCCGCCTTCCACGCATCGTAACGGCTCTGCCATACCGCGTGCTTCTCGCCACCCTTCTTCCCGAGATCGCGAAAGTACGCGAGCACCTCATCCGGCACCAGGAAATCGGGCTCGAGAGGCCAGCCGAGGCGTTCTTTCGTCTTCCGAACGTTCTCCGGGCCGAGCGGCTCGCCGTGCGCCTGGAACGTGTCTTGCCGCGGCGACCCGAAACCGATGTGGGTGCGAATCAGGATGAAGGACGGCCGGTCGGCGGCATTCTGCGCGATCGTGAGCGCTTCGTCCACGGCCTCGACGTCATTACCATGCGCGGCGTCGACGAACTGCGTGTGCCAACCGCAGGCGTCGAAGCGCGCGATCTGATCGTCGGTGAACGTGACGTCGGTAGGTCCGGCGAGTGTCGTTTGATTGGCGTCGTAGAGAACCGTGAGCTTGCCCAACCGGAGATGCCCTGCAAGGGAGATCGCCTCTTGACTGATGCCTTCCATGAGATCGCCGTCGCCCGCGACGCAGTACGTGCGGTGGTCGACGATCTCGTGACCGGGACGATTGTAGACCGCCGCGAGGTGCGCTTCCGCGATCGCGAAGCCGACGGCGTTCCCGACGCCTTGCCCAAGCGGGCCGGTCGTCGCTTCGATACCCAGCGCGTGCGTCGCTTCGGGATGTCCCGGCGTCTTGCTGTGGAGCTGACGAAAGTTTTTCAGATCGTCGAGCGACATGGGATAGCCCGTGAGGTAGAGTAGCGCGTAGAGGAGCATCGAGCCGTGACCGGCCGACAGCACGAAGCGGTCGCGATCGGGCCAATGGGGATCGGCGGGGTCGAAGCGCAGCGTACGCGACCAGAGGGCATACGCGAACGCCGCGGCGCCAAGCGGCATGCCGGGATGCCCGGAGTTTGCCTTCTGCACGGCGTCGACGGCGAGAAAGCGAATCGTGTTAATGCGTAGCTCGTCAGCCCGCGAGTTCGGCACGTGGGATCTCCTCTTCGATAATGGTAAACGCCCTTGGGATATCTACCCGCTTTTGACGTAGGGGCCTCCCGCCCGGCAGCCGTACCAGCCTTCGATGAACGATCGGCATCTCCGTGAATCCATCGAGAGGCTCTCTGCGGGCGAGGGGGACGCGCGCGGCCCAGAAGGGGGCGTCATCGACGACGTCATCGCGGCCCTCGACGAAGGGCGCATTCGCGTCGCCGAGCCCGACGCCGGCGGCGTATGGCACGTGAACGCGTGGGTGAAGCAAGCGATCCTGCTCTACTTTCGTCGTCGCGACGTGCAGTGGATGCACGCGGGCGACGCACTCTCGTTTTACGACAAGCTTCCGCTGAAGACGAACTACGACGTCACGGGGGCGCGCGCCGTGCCGCCGGGCGTGGCGCGGTACGGCAGCTACCTCGGGCACGGGGTCGTGCTCATGCCTGCGTACGTCAATATCGGAGCGTACGTCGGCGACGACACGATGGTCGACACGTGGGCGACGGTCGGGTCGTGCGCGCAGATCGGTAAGGGCGTGCATCTTTCCGGCGGCGTGGGCATCGGCGGCGTTCTCGAGCCGCCGCAGGCCGCTCCGGTGATCGTGGAGGACGGGGCGTTCATCGGCTCTCGCTGCATCGTCGTCGAAGGCGTACGCGTCGGACGCGAAGCGGTCCTCGGCGCCGGCGTGGTGCTGACGGCATCGACGCCGATCGTCGACGTCCGCGGCTCGCAAGCGCAAACGACAAAAGGCGTCGTTCCGGCGCGCGCAGTCGTGATTCCGGGAATGATGCCCAAGCGCTTTGCGGCAGGCGAGTTCGCGACCCCTTGCGCGCTCGTCATCGGCGAGCGGAGCGAAACGACGGATCGGAAGGTTTCGCTCGAGCGCGCGTTGCGCGACCATGGAGTTGCCGTGTGAACCCGCGCGTCCTCGATATTTCCGGCTCGATGATTCGCTGCGTTGCCTCACGTAAGCGCGCATCGTCGATCGATCTCGGTCTCGGTGAGCCGTCGCTGCCTCCGAACCCCGCGCACTTCGATGGCGCTATGGAGTACGTGCGCGCGCACGGCATCCGGTACACGCCCAACGCAGGCGATCCGGAGCTGCGGACCGCGATTGCGGCGCACTACGCCTACGCGGGCCTGCTCGACGCGGGCAACGTGTGCGTTACCGTCGGGTCGCAAGAAGCAATGTACGTGACGATTGCGACGCTGCTCGATCCCGCCTCGGACGAGCTCCTCGTCATCGAGCCGACCTTTCCCTCGTACGTGAAGATCGCCGCGCTCCACGGCATTACCGTGCGCACCGTCGCAATGGCCGAGCGAGACGACTTCGCGTTCGACGCAGAGCGCATCGTTCGAGCGCTGGGAGAGCGTACGCGCGCGGTCGTGCTCTGCTCACCGTGCAACCCGACGGGGCGCGCGATCTCACCGGCGCAGGCGGCGCTCCTCGCGCGCGAGCTCGAGCGGCGAGGCGGAAGCATCGCGCTGATTCACGACGAGATCTACCGCGAGCAATGCTTCGTCGAGCGCGTCGATTTCGCGCGACTCTATGCCAACACGATCGTGGTCGGCTCCCTCTCGAAGAGCAACGCCCTCACGGGCTTGCGTCTCGGCTGGATTCTCGCCCCCGCCGCGTTCGTCGAACAGGCGGTGAAGGTCCATGCCTGGATTACTTCCTGTGCCGATGCGTTCGCCCAGCGCGTTGCGCTGCACGTCTTCCAGACGAACGCGCTCGCTGAGCACGCAGCGTGGTACGCGACGCGCCTCGTGCCGACGGTCGCGGCGCTACGCGCGAGCGACCTGCGCTTCATCGCGCCCGACGGGGCCTTCTACGCCTGCGTGGAACTGCCGGGCGGCGCACCGTCGCTCGAGACCGCACTCGCGCTCGTCGACGAGGATGACGTCGTCACCATTCCCGGGGTAGCGTTCGGTGCGTGCTTGGAAGGATGGCTGCGGCTTTCGTGGGTGGCGCCCGAGAACGATCTGCAGGAAGGGCTGCGCCGCATCGGCGCGCGGTGCGTTACGTCCGCGGGACCAGGAGGAACCATTCGCTGAGCGGTTAGCCTTCCTGACGCGCGGGGCCGATCCAGACGCTCTGCACGTTGACGAACTCATGAATGCCGAAGTGGGAGAGCTCCCGCCCGAAGCCGCTGAGCTTTACCCCGCCGAACGGCAGACGGGGGTCGCTCGCGACCATGCCGTTGATCCAGACGTTGCCGGCTTCGACGCGCTCCGCAAGCCGCTGCCCGCGATCGACGTCGCGTGTCCAGATGTCGCAGCCGAGGCCGTACCGCGAGTGGTTTGCGATGCTCACGGCGTCGTCCGCATTTTGTGCTCGAACGACCGCCGCAGCCGGACCGAAAGTCTCTTCGTCAAACATCCGCATTCCCGCTGCGACGTCCGCCACGACGGTCGGCTCGTAGAAGAAGCCGGCGCGCTCGACGAACGTGCCGCCGCAAACCAGACGTGCGCCGCATCCGAGCGAGTCGTGCACTTGCCGATGCAGCGTCTCGCGCAGATCCGCGCGCGCGCATGGGCCGAGCTGCGTTGCCTCGTCGATGGGGTCGCCGATCCGCAGCGCCTTCGCTGCCGAGGCAAAAGCATCGAGAAAGGCATCGTGCACGCGTTCCTCCACGACGAAGCGCTTCGCGGCGATGCAGCTCTGGCCGTTGTTCTGAAACCGCGCCGTCACCGCTGTCGAGACCGCGGCGTCCATATCGGCATCGGCGAGAACGATGAATGCGTCGGAACCCCCCAGTTCGAGCACGCACTTCTTGAGCGCTCTTCCGGCGGCAGTCGCAACGGCAACGCCGGCGCGCTCGCTGCCGGTCAACGTCACGGCCGCGATGCGTCGATCCCCGATGAGGCGATCCGCTTCCTCGTCGGAGACGAGCAGCGCCTGCAGCAGTGGCCCGGCATCGAAGACGCCGTCGAAGAGCGCTTCGGTTTCGAGCGCGCAGCGCGTCGTGCGCGCTGCGTGTTTGAGCAGAAGGACGTTGCCGGCTGCGAGGGCCGGAATACCTGCGCGAAAGGTCTGCCAGTACGGAAAGTTCCACGGCATGATCGCCAGCAGCGGGCCGAGCGCGCGAAACGCGACGTAGCTGCGCGTTGCATTCGTCTGCGCGGGCTCGTCGGTCAGCAGCGCCGCGGCGTGCTGCGCGAAGTACTCGCAGGCGAACGCACACTTCTCGACTTCGGCGCGCGCTTGCGCGATCGGTTTGCCCATCTCGCGCACGGCGACGCCCGCGAGACGATCGCGGCGCTCGCGTAAGCGTCGTGCGACGCGACGCAACGTCGCGGCGCGCTCCTCGGCCGGCGCGGCGGCCCACGACCGCTGGACCGCGCACGCCCGGTCCAGCCGGGCGTCGACGTCGGAGGCGTGCGCATACGCAATGCGTTCGAGCGTCTCCCCCGTCGCCGGGTTGACGGTCTCGATGAAGTCCGCACCCTTCATCGCCTTATCGACCCTCCGTCGCCCACGGCCCGGACGGGCCCGCGTAGATTTGAATGAGGCGATCCGGATCCAGATACTCCCGGGCTACGCGTTCGACGTCGGCCGCGGTGATGTGGGCGAGCTCCTCGTTTCGGTCGCGGTAATACGAGAGCGGGAGACCGTACTCGGCGATCTCGAGAAGCTGCTGCGCCTGGCCATCGGCCGAGCTCTCGGCGAGTAGCGCGTCGCCGGCGAGGCGCAGCTTGGCCTCCGCAAGCTCCGTCGCCGTGACCGGTTGCTCCTGAAGGCGGCGCAACTCGCCGCGAACGAAGGCCACCGCCGACACGACGTGCTGCGGTGCCGCTTCGAGCTCGACTTGAAAGTTTCCACGATATCGATCCGCGAGCAGTCTGCTGCTCGCGGCGTAGACGAGACCGCGCTTCTGACGCAACTCTTGCCACAGGCGCGACTCGAATGCTCCGGAGGCACCGAGAATCTGATTCAGCACGAGAAACGCGTCGTAGTCCGGCGACGTGCGCGCAACGGCCGGCTCGCCGAGGCGCACGTAAACTTCGTTCGCCTCGGTGCCGATGTATGCGTCGGCCGCATGAGCGGCCGGAAGCGGCTCCTGGCGGACGTTGGGCGTTGGTCCGTCGCGCTTCCAGCCGGCAAAGCTGCGCTCGAAGGCCGCGCGCACTTGTGCCGGCGTAACGTCGCCGACGACGGCGACGATCGTCAAATCCGGCCGCCAATAACGCGTCGCGAAGGCAAGGGCATCGTCACGCGTGATCGACGCGATCGTCTGCGCGCTCGCGCGGCGCAGGGCAGGGTCGTCGGGGGCGAGGAGATTCTGATTGTAGAGACGGTCGATCGCCTGTCCGGAGATCTCTTGTTCCGCGGCTACGCTGTTGGCGATCTGGCCGCGATCGCGCGAGAACCACGGCTCAGGGAATGCCGGATGCTCCTCGCCGTCTGCGACGATCGCGACGACCTTGTCGAAATCGCGCGCCAGTCCTTTGGCGTCGAAGTTCTGGCCGAAATCGATCTGCGCGCCCATGTCGTCGATCGCCTGAAGGCGCTGATCGTAGGGGTACGCTGCACTGCCGTAGTCCGCGAGATCGGAGACGAGCCGGACCATTCCTTCCTCTCCGGGCGGCTCGAAAGCAGGCGACGAAGCGATGCGCCCGATCATCGTGAAGGTCGGGCGATCGCTCTTCTCCTGAACGATGACACGCAAGCCGTTTGGCAGCATGAACGTCGTCGGGAACAAGGGGCTGCGAGCCGTGGTCGGCGTGCGAAGTGCCCGCCGAATTGACGCCGGTTCGATAATCGGGCCGTTTGGAACGCGCGTAGAGAAATCGTCGTTGATCGCCGTGCTCGAGGTGTTGGAGGTCGAACGGCGCGGGGAAGCGTGCGGGCGAAGATGGCCGACGACCGTCGGCGTTCTCAGATAGCGGCGTGCCGCCGCAAGCAACGATTGCTGCGTAAGCGCGGCCAAGCGCGCATCTTCGTCTCGAATATGCTCGCCGACGATCCCATACGTGTAGCCGGCGAGATCGCCGAAGCCCTGAATCGAGTCTTCCGAGAACAAGCGCTGTGCAATCGTCACCGATCGTGCCTGCTCGACGAGACTCGGTGAGAAACCGGTCGCGAGGGCGCGCTCCATCGTCGTTTGGAAGATCTGTTGCGCCTCCTCTCCCGTGTGACCGGGATTCAGAACGATGAAAACGTTGAGGAGTCCACCTTTCAGCTGCGTGTCGCTTTCGGCATCGATCGCGAGCGCGACGTTCGAATCGACCAGAGCCCGATGAAATGGTGAGCGCTCGTTCGCGATCAACGTGGCGAGCGTGCTGATCGCGGGCTCCCCAGGCTCGGTATCGCCGGGAACTGCGTACGCGAGGTCGAGAACTTCGAACGGAAAGGGGAACTCCGCCTCGACGACGGCGCCTTTGGCGGGCCGGGGATCGACGTAGTGGTGTGCCGGAATCCGGCGCGCCGGGATTGCGCCGAAGTAGTGCTCCGCCTCGTGAAACACCGTAGTATGATCGGCATCACCCGCGACGACTAGCGCGGCGTTGTTCGGGGCGTACCATTCGCGGTAGTAGCGAGCGATATCGGCAGCGGTTGCATGCACGACGTCGCTGCGGATCCCGATCGGGACGCGCCCGTTCGGCTCGTCCGGATACGCGGCCGCGCGAACCCGCGAGAGGAGGTCGAAAAACGGCGAACCGGCATCGCTGTCCAGTTCCGAGAGCACGGCGCCGCGCTCGATGTTCCAATCGGACTGACGCAGGAGGGCATACCGCATGCGATCCGCTTCTATCGTGAGCGCCACGTCGAGCTTGTCCGCCGGCAGGACGAAGTAGAACTGCGTGTAGTCGTAATCCGTCTGCCCGTTCATCTGCGCGCCGAGCCGCTCCGTAATATCGTCGAGGCCGCCCGCCGAAATGTGTGCCGATCCGCGAAACATCATGTGCTCGAGTGCGTGGGCGAGCCCCGTCTTACCGGGCGTTTCGTCGAGCGACCCGAAACGATACCACATGGCGCACTCGACGACCGGAGCCGCATGATCTTCAACGACGATCACCTGCAAGCCATTGCTCAAGTGCGTCGTGTAGACGCCCGGGTCGCCGCCGGCGGCGCCCTGTTGCGCGCGTGCGCCCGAGAACGGCAACGCAAGCAAGGCCAGACAAGCGGCGAACGCCGCGGAGCGAGCGATCTTCATAGCGTCGTGTCTTCAACGCCGAGGGCGTAGAGGGCTGCCGATACCACCGCGTTTCTTGGAATGCAGCCGACGAGCTCGCTGCGCAGTATCTCGACACCCCGGTCTGCCGCAAGCGCAGAGACGACCCGAACGATGCGGTAGAGCGGCGTTGCTCGCTCGTTCGTGACGTTGAGCGAGACCTGGACGACGCCGCCCGAGCGTCGAAATGCGCGTGCGCGAAGGGTGCGTAGGCCGCCGTCGCGCTCGCGTATTGCTGCGGCGATGCTCTGCGCGACGGAAAGGTCGCTGGTCGCAAGCTCGATGTTGAACGCGATGAGGATCGTGCGGGCGCCGATCGCGATCGCTCCCGCCGTTGGATGAAACGGCAGCTCGCCGGAATCGGGCGCGCCGGTTGGATGAGGCCGCACGTTCGCGAGCAAGCGCCGCTCGGGCAGCATCGCCGCCTGCTCATAATAAAAGGAGGGAATGTGATGGAGCTGCCAGATCTGCTCGCCGGCTTCATGGGCGAGAGCGATGGCCTCTTCCATGGTCGCCTCACCCAGCGGAACGAACGGCAGAACGTCGAGCGCGCCCATACGCGGGTGTTCGCCGCTGTGCGCTCGTATGTCGATTCGTCGCAGCGCAACGCCCGCGACGGCGACGCCGGCATCGAGGACGCTGCGCGCGTCCCCTGCCGCTGTGATGACGCTACGATGGTGGACGGGGTCGCTCGTGCGATCGAGAACGACCGCTCCGCATCGCTCGATCGCCGCGACGGCACTATCGACGACGCCTGCGTCCTTTCCTTCGGAAATATTCGGGACGATCTCGAAGAGCCGCTTCATTTTGTGCCGCTCATGCGAACGCACGATGCAGCGCATCGTCTATGTCGCGTAGCGTCTGCGGCGACCAGAGCGTGCGGTACCCGAGCTTACGCGCCTCGGACTCGCGTCGCGCGGCCGCACTAACCGCGCGAAGCTCGCCCGAAAGACCGAGCTCGCCGTAAGCGACGGCATCCGCGCCGAGCGCGGCGTTGCGAAACGACGATGCGATTGCGAGCGCGATGCCGAGGTCTGCCGCGGGCTCGACGACGCGCAGTCCACCCGCTATGGACACGTACACGTCGTGGCTGCCGAGCTGCAGGCCCGTACGCCGCTCGAGAACCGCGATGATCATAGCCAGACGTTGCTGATCGACGTTGTTCGCGAGCCGGCGAGGCGTACCGAAGGCCGTCTCACCGACGAGCGCTTGCACCTCGATGAGAACCGGACGCGAGCCGAGGATCGAGGCGACGATGCACGATCCGCTCGCACGCTCCGCGCGACGTCCGACGAAGAGCTCCGAAGGATTTCCGATCTCACGAAGGCCCGCGTCTCCCATGGCGAAGACGCAAATCTCGTCGATCGAGCCGAAACGGTTCTTGTACGCGCGCAGGATCCGGTATTCGCCGCTCGCCTCGCCTTCGAAATACAGCACGGTGTCGACGAGATGCTCGAGCAGCCTGGGCCCGGCGATCGCGCCGTCCTTCGTGACGTGCCCGACCACGAGGGTAGCGCAGCCGCTGCGCTTGGAGAACTCCATCAACGCGTGCGCGCAGTCGCGAATCTGCGTGACGCTTCCGGCATACGACTCCGACTCGGGAAGCCAAACCGTCTGAATGGAGTCGACGACGAGGGCAATGGGAGCGGTACGTTCGAGCTGGTCGAGCACGCTGCGCAGATTCGTTTCGTTTGCCACGAGGACGTCGGCATCGACGTTGAGGCGGAGCGCTCGCAGCTTCACCTGTCCCGCGGATTCCTCGCCGCAGAGATAGACGACGGGGCCGCGGGAGCACAGCCGTGCAGCGATCTGCAGCGCGAGCGTCGATTTCCCGGCTCCCGGTGCGCCGCCGAGCAGCGTCAGGCTCCCGGGAACGATGCCGCCGCCGAGCAGGAGGTCGAATTCGTGTAAGCCCGTTTCGATGCGCTCGACGCTTTTCTCGTCGATCTCTCGTAGCGGGACCGGTGCCTGGGCGCCGCGCGGCGAGCGCGCCGGCCGTGCGGCGCCCACGGTCATGGGGCGCTCGTCGAAGGAGTTCCACGCTTCGCACTGCGGGCAGCGCCCGAGCCAGCGAGGCGATTCGAAACCGCAGGCCGAGCAGAAGTATATCGAGCGCGTTCGTGGCATCGCCGCATCCTTTGCCACCGCGACTGCCGGCGCCTAGAGGTTCCGACAGTTCGATTGCGCGAATGCCGCGCATCGCATGCCCGAGCCGCAAGCGCTCCATATCGCTATCGACGGACCCGCCGCGGGCGGAAAGACGACCGTCGCGCGGCTCGTCGCGCAGCGGTTGCACCTTCTGTACTTGGACACCGGAGCCATGTATCGCGCGCTGGCGTACCTGGCGCTGCGCACGCAGACCGAGGCGGACAACGCGGAAGCGCTGCGACGCCTCTGTGAGACCGGACGCATCCGCGTCGAGCTGGATGGTACCGCGCCGATGGGTTTTCGCGTCTTCGCCGGAGAGACGGAGATGAACGACGCGATGCTGCAATCGAACGAGGTCAACGCCGTCGTCTCGACGGTCGCCGCGCATGCCGCCGTGCGGGACGCAATGGTGGCCGCGCAGCGCGCGGCCGCCGCGCGCGGTGCCGTCGTGATGGCCGGCCGTGATATCGGAACGGTGGTACTGCCCGACGCGCAAGTGAAGATATTTCTGACGGCGTCAGTCGATGCGCGGGTCGCGCGCCGTCGCGCCCAGCTTGCGAGCGCGGGCATCGACGCGGGGGCACATCGGCTCGAAGACGAGATCGTGGAACGCGACCGGCTCGATCGCACGAGAGCGACCTCGCCCCTCGAGCCGGCTCGGGACGCGCACCTCCTCGATTCGAGCGCGATGTCGGCCGAGCAGGTTGCCGACGAGATCGTCGCGATTGTCGATCGTACGCGCGCCGCATGACGCTCTACGGATGCGCCAAAGTAGGCATCCGGGCGTTCTCGCGCGTGGTGTGGCGCGTGCGCGTCGAAGGCGCGCAGAACGTTCCCGCCGTTGGTCCGTTGATCGTCGCCTGTAACCACCTGTCGCTTCTCGACCCGCCGATTCTCGGCGCGTATTGCCCGCGTCCGCTACGCTACATGACGAAGCGGGAGCTCTTCGAGATCCCGCTGTTCGGGCCGTTGATTCGAGCGGTAGGCGCATATCCCGTCGACAGGGAGGGCAGTGCGTTCGGTGCCGTCAAGCGCTCGATCGAGATGTTGCGCGCCGGCGAAGCGATCGGAATCTTTCCCGAGGGCGGGCGCAATCCCACCGGCGAGGCGCGCGCGCGCGAAGGAGTGGCGCTGCTGGCATCGCTGGCAAAGGCGCCCGTCGTTCCCGCAGCAATCGTCGGGAGCGACCGGGCGCTCCGCCTTCATGCGATGAAAGTCGTATTTGGGCCCGCGCTGCGGCTCGATGGCGGCCGGAAAGCAACGCGCGACGAACTGGCGAAGTTCACGGCGACCGTCATGGGAGAGATCCGCGCGCTCGCAAAGCGTGTCAACAGCGAGGAGACGCCGCGCGCGTGAAGATCGCAACGCGCTCCGAAACGCCCGTCTACGAACGCGCGCTCCCATGGGCGCTGCCGGCGATACTCTTCCTCGGCCTCGTCCTGCGCCTCGTCTATCTTCGCGCGCAAGGCTTTCCCAACGACGTCGCGAGCTTCGAAGCATGGGCGATGGCGCTCGTGGCGCACGGACCGGGCGGCTTCTACGCCTCGACGAGCTTCCTCGATTACCCCCCGGGATATTTCTATATTCTCGGGGTCGTCGGAGCGTTCTGGTCGCAGTTCTTCAGCGCGCACGACGCCGGATACGGCGTGCTCTCCGTTCTCGTCAAGCTTCCAGCGATCGCGTTCGACTTGGCGCTCGGCACGCTGCTGTATGCACTCGTACGGCGTTTCGCCTCCCAGACCGTGGCGCTCGGCGCGGCGGCATTCTACATATTCAATCCTGCGGTTATCTTTGTCTCGGCTCTCTGGGGGCAGGTCGATTCGATCGCCTGCTTCTTTGCGCTGCTCGGCGTCTACGCGCTCGTGCGCAGCGATGATTTCGACGTGCCGCAGCGTGCGACGACGTGGATCGCGTGCGGATGGCTCTCGCTCGCATATTCGCTGCTCGTGAAGCCGCAAGCGGCGGTACTGCTCCCGCTCTTCGTTGCCTTCGCCTTCACGAGCCAAACGCGACGAGATTTGCGTTTGCGCGCAACCGCGTACGGAATCGTCGCCGCGGTCATCCTCACGATCGTGCTCGTCGAACCGTTCCATCCCTCGAATCCGGTTGCCGCGATCGCGTGGCTCTTGGAGCGCCTCAGCTTCGGAACGAACGTCTATCCGTTCAACTCGGTCAACGCGTTCAATATCTGGGCTTTGCGCGTCTGGAACGCGGGCGGCGTCTTCTGGCAGCCGGATAGCGCGCGCATCCTCTTCCTGCCGCAGGCGGCGTGGGGCATCATCCTCGTCGTCGCTGCGGTCGCGCTCCTCGTCTGGCGCTACATCCAGCTGAAGACGTCGCAGGCGTTGCTGGAAGCGGCAGCGATCTCACTCCTCGGCTTCTTTACGCTTGCGACGCGCATGCACGAGCGTTACGTCTTCGACGGCGTCGTTTTCACCATCGCGTGCCTCCCGTTCGCGCGGCGCTATCTTTGGTGCGGCATCGGATTGTCGATCGTCTTCTGGGCGAATCTTATCTACTCGTATCAGTATATCGCCCTGCTGACCTCGCATGCGCCCTCGAACGTCAGCGCCTACAATCTGTGGGGACCGGTGGCGACGTTCCTGTCGCTTGCGAACGTCGTGCTGTTCTTCTACCTCGGATACGTGTTCTTGGGGAGTACCGCGGAGGAACGCGGAGCGATGCCGGCCCAGACGCACGGCGATTTCCTCGGGCGCGTTCGCAATTGGTTCGATCCGGGCGAAGGCTTGGCCGCGATGCGCAAGCCTCTGGACTACATCGTGATGGCGGTCTTGGGCGCGGCCACCTTCGTGCTTTCGCTCGCGATTCCCACGTGGTACTGGAAGCCGACGGAGAAGATCTTCGACGAGGTCTACTTCGCGCGCGCCGCCGAGGAGTATCTGAGAAATCTTCGGATCTATGAGAACACCCATCCGCCCCTGACGAAGCTGCTCGTCACGGTCTCGACGTGGATGTTCGGAGGCTTGCCGCACGGTGACCACTCGTGGGGATGGCGCTTCCTCGACGTCGTTTTCGGCGCGCTCGTCGTGATGCTGCTTTACGTCTTCGCGAAGCGGGTCACGCGCTCGACCGCCTGGGCCGCAGTCGCCGCCGGACTTCTCATGCTCGACGGTATGCACTACGTGCAATCGCGCATTGCGACGCCGGAAGGATTCGTCGTCTTCTTTTCGCTCGCTGCGGTGTACGCGTTCTATCGATTTTGGATCGCGTCGCAGACGGGAGAGCGACCGCACGTCGCGGTCGGCTGGCCGCTCCTGACGGCGGCCGTCGTCGCGTCGATCGGGCTCGGCGTCGCCGCGATGTTCCTTCTCGACGGTGCCCAGCACTGGATCTTCGGCTGGCCATGGTTCGTTTCGTGGATGACCGCCGGGCAGACGTCGGGGCCCGGAGCGATCTACGTGTGTGCGGCCTACTTCGCGTGCGGCTTCTATCTGCTCTTTCGTTACGTCGTCATTCCGGCGAACTTCGCCTCGGGAGCGCGCGAGCTGACATTCCCGGAAGGATCTCTCGCGCTGCACGATGCGGGCGAGAGCGAAATGCGTACGGTCGACGGCGGCGTCGTGGGCAAGGGTGCGGCGCGTCGGGGGCAGCTCACGCTGAGCAAGGGCGGTACGCTCGTGTACGACGACGACGACGTCGAGATCGTCTACCGTCGCGACGCAGTCACATATGAGACGCCGGCAGGATCGGCAACGTATGCGAAAGCGCGGATTACCGCCGGCGACCGCGTGGAGGACGGCCGCACCGCCAAGCTCTGGCTGCTGCTCTTCACGCTCGCGCTCGGCGCTCTCGTCAGCTCGAAGTGGTACGGCGTCATGGGCTTCGGCGTCAGCTTCCTGCTGCTCATCCTCATCTGGTTGCAGCCGTATTTGCGCCCGATGCGCCCCGCGCTCTGGGGTAACCCGCACGGCTTTCGCCTCGACGGAGCGCTCGTGACGATCGCGTTCGTGGCCATGACCGTCTACGGCATGGTCTGGTTGCCCGACCTCATCCGTCAGGCACCGGACCCGAATGAAATTCACAACATCAACGACGTCGTTCTGCGCCAGTACGCCATGTTCGATTATCACGACCACTTGAAAGCGACGCACCCGTACGCATCCAAGTGGTTCGAATGGCCGTTCGATTACGTCCCCGTGGCATACTACTACGAGGACCATCGCAGTCTCGACCGCACGCAACACGATCCGAACAAGCAGTGCTGCATCACCGAAATCACCTCTATGCCAAATCCGATCAATCTCTGGTTCGGCTTGATCTGCGTGCCTCTCGTGGGTATTCTCGCATGGCGCGAGCGCAACAAAGGGTACGCGCTGCTCGTCGTCACGTATCTGTTGCAATGGTTGCCTTGGGCGAAATCGCCTCGCCTCGCGTGGGAGTACCATTTCTACGTGGACATTCCGCTCATTTGCCTTTGCAACGCAATCGTGCTGCAGCGGATCTGGCGATGGGCCAATGCTCGAGAGGGACGCACCGCGGACGAGCGGCGCTCGGCGTTGATCGTGGGGCGCGTCGCCGTCTTCGGCATTCTCGGCGTTATCGCGGCGGCGTTCGTCTTCTTTTTACCGGTGCTTTCCGCGTGGCCACTCTCGTACGACGCGTGGCACGCTCGCATGTGGTTTCCCACCTGGATCATCGGCCCAGGGTAAAGCGCGCCGGTGAGGCGAAACCAAGCTAGACACTATGTCGGGGCACTCGAAGTTCCACAACATCCGGCTGCGCAAGGGAAAGGCCGACGCACAGCGCGGCGCGTTGTTCACCAAGCTGAGCAAGGAAATCATCGTTGCCGTGCGTTCGGGCTCGCCCGATCCCGAGGCAAACTACCGCCTGAAAGTGGCGGTCGAAAAAGCGCGCGAGAGCAACATGCCGCAGGAAAACATCAAGCGCGCGATCGCACGTGCATCCGGTCAAGCCGATGCGGCGCAGATCGAAGAGCTGCGCTACGAAGGGTACGGCCCGCATGGGCTCGCGGTCGTCGTCGACGTTGCGACGGACAACCGCAATCGCACCGCGGGCGAGCTGCGCTTCGTGTTTTCGAAGCACGACGGGTCGCTCGGCGAAACCGGGAGCGTCGGATGGATGTTCGAGCCGGTGGGTATTCTGGAGGTCGATTCGAAAGATCGTTCGGAGGAGCAGCTTACGGAGGACGTGCTCGTCGACGGCGTTGAGGATCTCGAGTTCGACGCGTCGGGATCGACGGTGTACACGCGGCCCGCCGCGCTTGCCTCTGTGCGGGATGCGCTGCGCGCTCGCGGCGTTGCCGTCACCGACGCATATCTTGGTATGCGCCCCCGTACGAAGCTCGAGCTGCACGGCGCGCCGCTCTCGCAGGCGCTCGCATTCTTGGAGGCGCTCGACGATCATGAAGACATCCAACGGATCTTCAGCAATCTCGACCTCTCCGATGCCGCCGTTGCAGAGGCCCTGGCGTAGCGGTGGATCCGGACGAGCTGCGGCCGCTCGCGCCGCTTCCTTACGAGGAAGAGGAGAGACGCCGCACGTGGGGCGAGGTGCTGAGAGCGTATCTTCCGCGGGACTGGATCTTTCCGATCGTCCTGTCCTGCTTCGTCGGAGTCGTCGTTTGGTTCGGTCACGCGATTCACGAGTTTCTCGTGCCGCCGGCAACGACCGTCACCGTGCCGTCGATGGTCGGCACGTCACTGTTGGACGCGAGCGAGGCGCTCGCGCATCTCGGGCTCACAGTGCAGGTGGTCGAGCATCTGACTAGCGATCGCTATTCGGCTGACACGATCATTAACCAGCAGCCGGCGGCGGGAACCCAGGTGCGCCAGGGACGGCAGATATCGTTCGTCGTGAGCTCGGGTATCGTTGCGCGTTCGATGCCGGATCTGCGCTATCAGTCGATGCGTGAGGTCGGGCTCGATCTCTCTCGCACGCACTTGCAGCTCGGTAAGATCACCTACGCGCGCAGCGATATCGTTCCCGAGGGGCACGTCATCTCGCAGAGCCCGGATCCGCTCGCGAGCGTCGAAGAAGGTGAGGTCGTCAACGTCGTGGTGAGCCGAGGCGGCGCCGCGCTGTTGAGCGTGCCGAACTTCGTTGGAATGACGATCGACGGCGCACGCTCGCTAGCAAGCCGAAGCGGTATCAAGCTCGGGCAGATCGTCTGGACGCCGCTTGGATCGTCGGGCCCGGCACATGGCGTCGTCGCGCGGCAGAAGCCCGATCCGGGATCCCAGATCGCTTCGTTCGATCCCGTCTCGTTGCAGGTGAGCGCCGGGCCGTTCGAGTCCGGATACATCGTCCGACAGGTTCACGTGCTCGCTTCCGTTCCCGTTCCGGATCAGATTCGCCCGGGACAGCAGATTCGCGTACGCCTCGTCGTGCACGACGCGACGGGGTCGTACGACCTGTACGACGCCTACGCACAACCCGGGCAGAAGCTCGATTTCACCGTGACGGCGCTCGGAACGTCCCTCGTCGACATGTATGCGGACAACGTGCTCGTCGGCGAAACGCGTCTCGGCATCGAGCCCGCCGGCATCTACGGCACGCGCGCGCGCGCGATCCCGGGTGCGAAGCAATGACGAAGCTCGCGCCATCGATCCTCTCGGCCGACTTTTCGCGCATCGGGGAGCAGATTGCGCAGGTCGAGCGCGCGGGAGCGGACTATCTCCACGTCGACGTCATGGACGGACACTTCGTTCCGGCCATCACCTGGGGACCGAAAATCGTTGCGGATCTCCGGCGGCTCTCGCGGTTGCCCTTCGATTGTCACTTGATGGTTTCGCAGCCGCAACGCAGCGTCGATGCGTTTCGAGAGGCGGGTGCCGACCTCATCACCTTCCATTTGGAGGCAACGCCGCATGCGCAAGGCCTTCTCACGCACATCCGCGCATCGGGAGCGCGAGCAGGCGTGGCCATTTGCCCGCAGACGCCGGTAGAGATGCTCGACGACGTCATCGACGATTGCGATCTCGTCCTCGTCATGTCCGTGAATCCCGGCATGGGGGGTCAGCGGTTCATCGCGCACGCCATGGAGAAGCTGCGCTCGGCGCGTGCGCTCATCGACCGGCGTAACCCGGCCTGCGAGCTCGAGGTCGACGGCGGCGTCGGGGAAGCGAACCTGCGCGACGTCGTCGGTGCCGGTGCCGACGTCATCGTGATGGGAACTGCCGTTTTCGACGGCGGGGACCCGGGCGAAAGGCTCCGGCGCTTGCGCGCCCTGCTGTGACGTCCCCGCGGCTCTCCGAGGACTCGCTCGTTTCGGAGTTTCGTACGATCGTCGACGCGACGCTGACGACGCGCGTGCGTTTGGGAATAGGCGACGATGCCGCGATCTGGCAGCCGTCGCGCTCGCATCGAAGCGTCATCACGACGGACGAACTCGTGGAAGGAGTGCACTTCACCCGCGAGACTATGGCGCCGGCCGACATCGGATGGCGCACCGCGGTCGCGAGCTTGAGCGATCTCGCGGCGATGGGAGCGCGTCCCGTTCTCGCGACGATAGCGCTCGGGGTGCCGCCGCAATCCGGCGTCGAGGAGCTGCTCGAGATCTATCGCGGGATCGCGCGATGCGCGGCAATCGACCGTCTCGCGATCGTGGGAGGCGATCTTACGCGCGCGCCGGTACTTTCACTGACGATGACGGCGGTAGGCGAGGTTCGGCCCGCGCACGCAAAGACGCGTTCCGGAGGCCGGAGCGGCAACGTCATTGCGGTGACGGGTGACCTCGGCGCGGCGCGCGCGGGCCTCGACGTCGCACGCGGTGCCGTCTCGCTCGGCGACGCGGAGCTCGAGCGTGCAGCGCTTCTCGCTTTTCGTCATCCCAGCGCGCGGGTTCGCGAGGGTCGATGGCTTGCCGCGAGCGCGAGCGTGCGCGCGATGATGGATTGTTCGGACGGGCTCTCCATCGATCTCGCGCGACTCTGCGATGCGAGCGGCGTTGGAGCGCAGATCACTGCCGTGCCGGTCGCTCCGTGCGCGCTGGCGGCGGCTCGTGCGTTGGAGGAAGATCCCCTTACGTACGCGCTCTCGGGAGGCGAGGAGTACGAGTTGATCGTCGCTATCGAGCGACGCGCCTTCTCACATCTCGCGTCGCGGTTCGCTGCGCGGTTCGGGCGCACTCTCCACGACCTCGGTACGCTGCGGCCGCAGCGAGGCGTCGTCCTGTCGCGCAATGGCGTACAGACGCCCGTGCCTCGCACGGGATGGGAGCACTTCGAAAGCTAGACGGAGCGCGTGACGCGCTTCGAGCGCAGGCAGGCGGTGCAAACGCGCGCCGTGCGGTGGGTTCCGTGGTCGTCGATCTTCACGGACTGAAGGTTGGGCAGCCAGCGCCGTTTCGTTTTGTTCATGGCATGGCTGACGCGATTGCCGGCTTTCGGGCCTTTGCCGCAGATCTCGCAAAACTTCGCCATGTGACTCCTCCCCTTCACGAGGTGCTGCGCGCCGAGCCCAGCCCCATAAATGCGTCGGCCGGCTCCTCGGAGCCGGACAACGACGGGATGATAGCACGGGCCGCCGCGGGCACGCAACCAGGATTCGCCTACCTCCCCCCAAAGACGGGCGTCCGTGGACGTAACCACCCTGGATGGTCGCGGATATGCCAGGTTCCTCGCGGCCGGGAGTTACTTCTTAAGGAAGTACCGTTTGGTGCTCAACGATCTCAACGTCTATCCGGTGCCAGACGGCGACACCGGAACGAATATGTATCTGACTTTGCGCTCGGCGGCACTGGAAGCCTACGCAGCGGGGGCCGGCCCGGTTTCGTCGGTCGCCGCTGCTGCTGCGCAGGGTGCGCTCATGGGGGCGCGCGGCAACTCCGGAGTCATTCTCTCGCAGATGCTCCGCGGCTTCGCGCACCACGTACGGCACCGCGAGGCGGTCGACGCCTTCGGCGTGGCGATGGCTCTGCGCGAAGCAGCCCTTGCGGCGCGGCAAGCGTTGCTCAAACCGGTGGACGGCACGATCGTCTCGGTTGCCGATGCCGCTGCGGATGCGGCCTATCGTCTGGCGTTGCACGAACGCGATCTCGTCCGGCTCCTCTCGGGTGTGCTGCGCGCGGCAAACGACGCGCTCGAGCGAACGCCGGATCAGCTCCCCGCGCTCAAAGAGGCCGGCGTGGTGGACGCGGGCGGCGCCGGATTCGTGTACGTCTTGGAAGGTGCTCTGGCATTTCTGCCGGAGGTGCGCGTGCGTGCAACCGCGTTCCCGCGCCGCCCCGTGCGCGCGCATGTGTTTACGGCGAGGCAGGACGTTGGGGAGCTGCGCTACTGCACCGAGCTCGTTCTCGAGGATGCGACGTGCTCGGTCTTCGAGCTGCGCCGGGCACTCGAGCCTCGCGCCGAGTCGCTGCTAGTCGTCGGCGCTCCGCCAACGATCAAAGTCCACGTGCACACGGACGAGCCGGAGCGCGTCAGAGCCGTCGCGGCTCGATATGGTACGCCGACACGGGTCAAGGTCGACGATATGGAGCATCAGCACACGATGCTCCTCGTCGACCGTCCGCACGTCGAGCGCTCGATCGTCGCCGTCGTCCCGGGTCCTGGATTCGAAAAAATCGCGCGCGAGCTCGGCGCGGAAGTTACGGTCGCGGGCATGGTGAATCCGAGCGTACGCGACCTGCTGCTCGCATTCAACAAGTGTTTGAGCGAGCGCGTCTACGTGTTTGCCAACGACGAGAATGCGGTTCCCGCTGCAACGGCGGCGGCCGCCCTCTCGACGAAGTCGGTGGAGGTCATCCCTACGGCAAACGTGGTTGAAGGCATCAACGGGCTGATTGCGATGCGCGCCGGCGAGCACCCGAGTGCCAAGGCGCTGCAGCGCGCCGTCTCGGAAACGCGCAGCGCCCGGCTATTCGTCGCGAACAACGACATCGTGCTCGACGGCGCGTCCCCGGCACGCGGCAAGCCGGCGGCGATCTATCGCGGCAGGCTCTTCGCAGGCGAGACGCTCGCGCAGGTCGCTTGCGCGGTCATCGGGGAAATGCGCGAGGGTAGCGATGGCCTCGTGACACTCTACTACGGCGGAGGGCAACGCGAGAAGGACGCGCAGCGCTTGGGCGAAGAGCTTCGGACGGCGAATGCGGGAGTCGACATTGAATACTACTATGGTGGAATGAAAAACGCTGAGTATTGGGTAGGGTTCGATGCCTGAAGAGCCGTCGAAGCCGCGCATCGTCGTCGACGCGATGGGAGGCGATCACGCTCCGGAGGAGATTGTCGCCGGAGTCCTGCTCGCCGCCGCCGATTCGGACGCGGAGATCATTCTCACGGGTGACGAGGCGCGGGTGCGCCCGCTGTTGCGCGGCGAGGCGGGACGGCGTATCCAGGTGTGCCATGCTCCGGAAACCGTTCCGATGGATCAGTACGCGTCCCAGGCCTTGCGCTCCGCCGATCGGAGCTCGCTCGGTGCGGCCGTTGCGATGCTCAAGGATGGCACGGCGGACGCCGTGATCTCGGCAGGAAACAGCGGCGCGTTTCTTGCGATTGCGCTCGTCAAGCTACGTACGATCGAAGGCGTGGCGCGACCGGCAATTGCGACGGTGTGGCCGGCGCTGAATGGTCCGACGGTCCTGCTCGACTCCGGGGCGAACGTCGACTGTCGACCCGAGTGGCTGATGCAGTTCGGCATCATGGGCTCTGCGTACGCAAAGGAAGTGCTCGGCATCGAACGGCCGCGCGTCGCGATCATCTCCATCGGCGAGGAGCGCACGAAAGGAAACCAACAGGTGCTCGAGGCAGCCAAGCTGCTCGATGCCGCGCCGGTGCATTTCATCGGAAATGTCGAAGGAAAAGACCTCTTTCACAACGTCGCAGACGTCATCGTCACCGACGGATTCGTCGGCAACGTCGTACTGAAAGCTGGGGAAGGTATCGCTTCCGATCTCGGCAGGGTCCTGCGCGAGACGCTGCTTGGCGGAAGCCTCTTGACGAAGCTTGGCACGATGATGCTCGCGCCGGAGTTGCGCAGGCTGCGGCGCCGCTTCGACTACGAAACCTACGGCGCGGCGCCCCTGCTGGGCCTGCGCGGCAACTGCTTGGTCACGCACGGACGAGCGAGTCGCAACGCGATCAAACATGCGATCGCAGCGGCGATCCAGGAAGTGCGCCACGACGTCGTCGGCACGATTGCGGGCCTCCTCGCTCCCAACGCGAACGCACCGAGCGTCGACTGACGTGGCCGTCGCCGTGGTCACCGACAGTACCTCGGACATCGATCCCGCGCGAGCCGCCCGGCTCGGCGTGACCGTCGTTCCGCTGTTCGTTACCTTCGGCGACCGGAGTTATCGCGACTACGTCGATCTCTCGCGCGCGGATTTCTATAGCAAGTTGCTCTCCGAGCGGGAGCTCCCCGCCACGTCCCAGCCGACGGCGGCGATGTTCGAAGAGGCGTTTACCCGGCAGCACGCCGAGGAGCTGCTCTGCATTACGATCTCCTCGCATCTCTCGGGAACGATCAACTCCGCGCAAGTCGCTGCCGATCGTCTCATCGGCCGGCGCGTCGAAATCTTCGATTCGCAGAGCGCGTCGGCGGGGTTGGGACTCATGGTCCTTCGCGCGTGTGAGATGGCCGGCCGTGGCGCGAGCCTGGACGAAATCCTCGCAGCGTTGGAGGCAGAACGCGCGTCGCAACGACTCTACGCCTGTATCCCGGACCTCTCGCATCTTCAGCGCACCGGCCGGATCGGTCGGGCGCAGGCCGCTCTCGGGACGTTGATGCGCATCGTTCCCGTACTGTCGTTCGAGAACGGGCAGGTCGTCGCAAAGGCTCAGGTTCGGACGTTCTCGCGCGCGCAGGAAGCGATGCTCGATCTCGTGCTCGCCGACGTCGAGGACGTCGCAAAAGCGCGATTCGTCGTGATGCACACGAACGCGCCGGAGCTCGCAGCCGCGAACCTTCAGCTGCTGCTCCAGCGGTTGGGTAACGCGCGGCCTCACTCGGCGGAAATTTGGGAGGCCGGACCCGTCATCGCGACCCACGGAGGCCCGGGCGCCGTGGGCATCTGCATCGGATAGCGTCGATCGTGCCGCTCGGCGTCTACGTTCATCTTGCCTTCTGCCCGTATCTCTGCCCGTATTGCGACTTCGCGAAATGGCCGTATCGCGCGAGCGCGGCGAGGCGCTATTTGGAGGCGCTCGAAGAGGAGCTAGACTCCGTGCCGAAGCGCCCGGCGGCGACGGTCTTCATCGGCGGGGGAACGCCGAATACGTACGACGCAACGACGCTCGCCGCCCTCGTGTCACGTGTGCGCGCACATTTTGCAAGCGACATCTCGCACGAGGTCACCGTAGAGGTAAATCCGGAGCTCGTTCGCGCCGATGATTTCCCGGCGTATCGCGACGCAGGTGTGACGCGTCTTTCGATTGGAGTTCAGTCCTTCGACGCGGACGAAGCGCGAACCCTAGGCCGAAAACACTCGCTGCGTGACGTCGAGCGCGCAGTAGCCTGGGCCCGCAAGGCGCGGGTTCCCTCGGTGAGCGTAGACCTCATCTTCGCCGTTCCCGGGCAGACGCCGCATTCGTGGCGCACCTCGCTGCAGCGAGCGATTGCGCTCGGCGTCGATCATATTTCGACGTACGGCCTTACGGTCGAAGAAGGAACGCCGTATGCGAGCGTACGCGCGCGCGACCCGGGCTGGTTTCTCGACGATGCCGTCGAGGCCCAGCTCTACGAGATCGCGATGGACGAGCTAGGCACGGCGGGATACGAGCAGTACGAGATCAGCAACTTTGCACGCCCGGGTCATCGCTGCGCACACAACGAGAACTACTGGGCCAACGGTGAGTACGTCGGGATGGGTGTGGGCGCGGCGTCGTACGTCGGCGGCGTGCGTTCGACACACGCGCGGAACTTGAGCGCTTACGTGGATGCGGCGCTCGCGCACGTGCCGATTCCAGGGGAAAGCGAGCGCCTCGATGGTACGCGCCGGGCAGGGGAGGCGATGATGCTCGCGCTTCGAACGGCGCAAGGGGTCGGGCTTCGAGCGTTCAAAGAACGATACGATATCGATGTTCTTACGCTGTACGCAAACCCCATCGCAGAGTACACGTCTACCGGCCTGCTCGAGCGGCACGGCGACTTCGTGCGGCTGACGCGCCGAGGAAGGCTTTTTGCAAATGACGTATGCGCGGCGTTCTTAGAGGTTCCGCCATCCGCATAGGCGACCGCCCGCACGTGGTCTTGCGCGCGGTCTTCGGGTTGCTCTTTGGCATCGTAGGATTTCTCATCGGGCGCGAGGCGTACGTCAACGTCTTCTCGATCCACTTCACGAGCCAATGGACGCAGGTCGCACTGCTCGTGCTCGCGCCCGTCGCCGGCGCCGTCGTGGGCGTGCTCGTCGCGCCGCTTGCGCAGAGCCTCTTCGAAGAGCAGCTAGCGGCGTTCGAAGAGGCGATCGAGCGGCTCGCACCGTCGGAGATCGCAGGCGGCGCGATCGGCTTGATCGCCGGTCTGGTGATCGCATTCCTCATCAAAAGCGTCGTCGTCGAGTTCGTGACGGTCGGCGGACGAACGGGGACCTACCTCGCCATCGCGGTGTATCTGCTGGTGGCGATCTTTACGTCGTATCTGGGAGCGCGCGTCGGTGCGAAAATGCGGATACTCCCCGTACCGCTCGCTGCCGCCACGGGATCGCCCCTCGCCAAAGTCGTCGACACGTCGGTGATCGTCGACGGACGAATCGTCGACATCGCGGGTAGCGGATTTCTCGAAGGGACGCTGATCGTGCCCCGTTTCGTGCTGCGAGAGCTGCAGGCGATCGCCGATTCGAACGATCCGCTCAAGCGCACGCGCGGACGGCGCGGGCTCGAGGTGCTGGGGCGCCTTCAAGAGCTTTCCGCAATCGAGATCGGGGAACGGGACTACGACGACATGCCGCCGGGGAGCGTCGATGCGAAGCTCGTGCGGTTCGCGCGCGAGATCGGCGCCCGCCTGCTAACGAACGACTACAATCTCAATCGTGTCGCCCAGCTCGAGGGGGTTGCGGTGCTCAACGTCAACGAGCTGGCGAATGCCGTCCGCGCCGCCGTACTCCCCGGTGAGGAGCTGCGCGCGACCGTCATCAAAGAAGGGAAAGAGCCGCACCAGGGTGTTGCCTATCTCGACGATGGAACGATGATCGTGGTGGAGCATGGCCGGCATCTGCTCGGGGAGAGTGTAAACGTCATCGTAACCTCGGTGCTGCAAACGGTTGCCGGCCGCATGATCTTCGCGCGGCCGAAGAAGGAATAGGACGATGGCTATGCGTTGGGGAGCGGTCGTCGCGGCCGGAGGACGAGGCGAGCGATTCGGACAGCCGAAACAGTTCGTCGAGATCGCCGGGCTGCCGATGCTGGGCTGGTCGATCCGCACGTTCGCGGGGATGCAAGAGATCGCCGAGATCGTCATCGCGATCGATGCAGGGCTCGTCGATCGGGCCGAAGAGATGCTTGCGGAGCTTGCCCCGGAAATGCTCTCTCGCGTCGTCGTGGGCGGACACACGCGCCAGGAGTCGGTCGCAAACGGCATCGCCGCGTTGAGCGCGCGTGTCGACGCGGTATTGGTTCACGACGGAGCGCGTCCGTTGGTTCGCGCGCAGAACGTGCGGGCGGCAATGCGAGAGGTCCGCCCCGGTCGCGGCGCGGTGATCGCCGCCCCCGTCGTGGACACGATCAAGGTCGTGGATCGCGCGACGATGCGCGTGCGCCAAACCCTCGAACGCTCGGATCTGTGGGCGGCGCAGACGCCGCAGCTCGCAACGCTCGCAGATTTTCGCACGGCGTTCGCCGGCGACATTCATGCGACCGACGACACCGCTCTGCTCGAACACGTCGGCATAGAGGTTGTCGTCGTTCCCTCTCGGCATGCGAACTTCAAGGTGACGCTCCCTGAAGACGTCGCGCCGGCGGACGTCATCTTGCGCGAGCGGTTGCAGCAAGGCATGCCGGAGCACGAGGCGCTTCTCGTGGAGGTCTTTGCGAGCTTGGAGCACGTCGATGCGATCTGCCGGGCAATCGAAGCGCATGCGGGTCGCGTCGATGCGATAGAGCGGGATTTGCCGCGCGGGGCCGTGGTTCGCGCCTACATCGATGCCGCCCGGCTGCACGATTTCGAGAGCTCGTTCGTTCCGCTTGCTGAGGGCTCGGCCACGATCACGGTACACAATAGCGGCGGCCTCCCATGACGCGGATAGGGCACGGTTTCGACGCACATCGTCTCGTCGAAGGTCGGCGCTTGGTGCTCGGCGGCGTCCCCATACCTTTCGAGAAAGGATCGCTCGGCCACTCCGACGCGGATGCGATCGCGCACGCGCTCTCCGACGCGATGCTCGGCGCCGCAGCACTCGGCGATTTGGGAGGGCGTTTTCCCGACACGGATGCGCGGTGGAAAGATGCCGACTCGATGCTGCTTCTCGAGCGCTGCGCGCGCGAGATACGCGATGCGGGATATCGCATTGCAAACGTCGACGTCACCGTCGTGCTTCAGCGCCCGCGACTCGCTCCGCATATCGAGCGCATGCGACGCAACGTCGCGCAACGGCTGGATCTTCCGTTCGACCGCGTGTCGATCAAGGCGAAGACGAGCGAGGAGATGGGCTATACCGGCGACGGCACCGGCGTCGCTGCCTACGCGGTTGCGCTACTGGAGTCAGAGCCTCATCGGTGATGACGATGTTTCGCGCCGATCTTCGCGCAGCCTTGGAGCGTGACCCGGCGGCTCGCAACGCGCTCGAGGTCATTCTCTGCTACCCGGGATTCCACGCGCTCGTCGCCCATCGCGCCATTCATGCTCTGCAGCGAATCGGGCTGCGGCTCATAGCGCGGCTTCTCTCGACCTGGATGCGCTTTTTGACCGGAATCGAGATTCATCCCGCCGCCCGAATCGGCAAGGGCGTCTTCATCGATCACGGCATGGGCGTCGTGATCGGGGAGACGGCCGAGGTTGGCGACGGCTGCACGATCTATCAGGGCGTGACGCTCGGCGGAAGAAGCTTGACGCGCGGTAAGCGTCATCCGACGCTCGGGCGAAACGTCACGGTTGGCGTTGGAGCCGCCGTGCTCGGCGCGATTCGCATTGGAGACGGCGCTCGCATCGGTGGAGGGTCGGTCGTCGTCAAGGACGTTCCGGAGAATGCGACGGTTGTCGGCATTCCGGCGCGCATCGTTATGCAGGACGGCAAGGCGTTGGAGGCAGATGGCGGCGAAGACGAAGCCTGGTCGTGGGTGATCTAACGCCGCTGAGGCTCTACAATACAAGAACGCATGCCGTCGAGGCGTTCTCTCCGCTGCTCGACGATGAGGTTCGCGTCTACGTATGCGGCTTGACGCCGTCAGGCGAGGCGCATCTTGGCCACGCGCGGTCGTTTCTCTTTTTCGACGTTTTGCGCCGTCATCTCGAGCATCGCGGATACCGCGTGACGTACGTGCAAAACGTCACCGACATCGACGACCGCAGCATCGCGACGGCGCGCGAGGAAGGCACGACGTATCGCGACGTCGTCGAGCGTCATTACACGTCGTTCAAGAAATCGATGCGCAAGCTCGGTGTGCGCGAACCGGACATCGAACCCTGTGCCACGCAGTTCGTGCCGCAGATCCAAGCGATGATTCGCGCGCTGATCGAAAGAGGTCACGCGTACGCTGTGGACGACGGCGTGTACTACGCGGTGCGGTCGTTTCCCGGATACGGCTTGCTCAGCCGGAGAAATCTCGAAGAGCTGGAGGCGGGTGCGCGCATCGAGATCGACGAGTTCAAGCGCGACCCGCTCGACTTCGCGCTGTGGAAGTTTGCCAAGGAGGGCGAGCCGTCGTGGAAGTTCGATCCGTACGGCGCCGGCCGGCCGGGATGGCACATCGAGTGCTCGGCGATGTCTCGCGAGCTGCTGGATCCGCCGGGGAACGGGTTCGACATCCACGGCGGCGGGGCGGACCTCATCTTTCCGCATCATGAAAACGAGATCGCGCAGAGCGAGCCCTTGATGCGGCATCCGCCCATGGCAAACCTTTGGGTGCACGGCGGGCTCTTGCTCTTCGATAATCGCAAAATGTCGAAGTCGCTCGGAAACTTCGAGCCGCTGAGCGCCTTGCTCGAACGTCACGATCCGCAAGCGATTCGCCTGCTTTTCCTGCAAACGGGATATCGCAAGGTGATGAACTTCACGGAAGAATCGGTGTCGGCGGCGCGCGTGGTGCTGGAGCGCTTGAAGAAGACGTATCGGACGCTGAAGATCGCCGGAGCGCTGGACTCCGGAGCGAATGGCGACGTGTTCGATCGCGTCGCGGCGGCACTCAACGACGACATGAATACGGCGGTTGCACTCGCAGAAGTACTGCGCGCGGAATCGCCGTCGTTCGGTGCCTTCGAGCGAGCGCTCACGCTTCTGGGCATCACCCCCGATGAAACGTGGCTCGCCGAATCGCCGGCGCTCTTGCCTCAGGATTTCGTTCGTCGACTGGCAACGCTGCTCGCAGGCGAGATCGAGGTCGACGGCGTTTCTCCCGAGCAAGCGGTGGAGCGGATCATCGCTTCGCGCCGGCAAGCGCGCGAGCAGCGGGACTGGATGAAATCGGATCGGCTCCGAGACGCACTCGCCGCGTGCGGAGTGCGCCTTCATGACACAAAGGAAGGAACGACGTGGAGCGTCGCCTGAATCGCCGCGGGCATCGCCCCGCTCGATCGATGCAGCTCGATTTCGACGACGTGGTCTACGGTATTCACACCGTCTACGAAACGCTCGCCGCCGGCGAAGGGCTGCGTACGATCCACGTCGCACGCGATCGCAAGAAGGACCCGCCGCTGCGCAAATTGCTCGATCGTGCGCGCGAAGGAAACGTGCAGGTGCGCTTCGAGGATCGCGCGTTCTTCGCACAACTGCCGTTCAAAGCGCATCAAGGCGTCGTCGGCATCGCGCCGCCATTCGACTATGCCGCTCTCGAAGACGTCCTACACGCGACGCGCGGGGGACCCGCGTTGTACGTCGTTCTCGATCATCTCACGGATCCACACAACGTAGGCGCGATTCTGCGAACCGCAGAAGCCGCCGGTGCGAGCGCCGTCATCCTTCCCGAACGGCGCGCCGCCGGCGTCAATGCAACCGTACGCAAGTCGGCTGCGGGAGCTGCGGCTCGTATCCCGGTTGCGCGCGTTGCAAATGTCGCGCGCACCATCGCGCGATTGAAAGAAGCGGGCGTCCTCGTGCTCGGTGCGGACGCCGGGCCGGACGCGCTTGCGATGGGCAGAGCCGATCTCTCCGGCGACGTCGCCATCGTCATCGGAGCCGAGGGTGCCGGCCTAGCTCCCTTGGTCAAGCGTGAATGCGACGCCCTCGTGAAGATCCCGATGCTCGGCGCACTTGCTTCGCTCAATGCATCGGTTGCCGCGGCCGTGCTCCTTTACGAGGCGGTCCGGCAGCGCTCTCCCCGTTGACTCTGTGAAAGCAGGAAGGATTGACGGCGGCAGGGGTGTCCTCCTATACTGAGGAGGACGTGCCGCGTCCGTTTGGCTTCGGCTGAGGTTTTTGCGGCAAGTCCTCCCACGAGGCAACACACAACCATGGCAATGACCCATCCCGCGCCGGATGGACTCGACTACCAGCAGAGAGTCGACGAGGACCTTGTCGCCATTGCAAAGACCGGCGACAACCTGGCGATGGAATACCTGCTGAACAAGTATAAGAACTTCGTCCGTATCAAGGCCAAGAGCTACTTTCTCATCGGCGCCGATCGCGAAGACATCATCCAAGAAGGGATGATCGGTCTCTACAAGGCCGTACGCGACTTCAAGGCCGACAAGCTTTCGAGCTTTCGCGCCTTTGCCGAGCTCTGCATTACGCGTCAGATCATCACGGCGATCAAGACCGCAACGCGGCAAAAGCATATCCCGCTCAATCAGTACATCTCACTGAACAAGCCGATCTACGATGAAGACAGCGAGCGGACGCTGCTCGACGTCATGGCGTCGCAGAAGACGTCCGACCCGGAAGAGTTGGTCGTGACGCAAGAGGTCTCAGACGACATCCGTCAGCGTATTCGCCAGAATCTCTCGGAGCTGGAGTCTCAGGTCCTCGAGTCGTACCTCGAAGGCAAGAGCTATCAAGAGATGGCGCGCGATCTCGGGCGTCACGTCAAGTCGATCGACAACGCGCTGCAGCGCGTGAAGCGGAAGATCGAGAAGAATCTCGCTGAGTTCGAGTTCCAGTAATTGCGAGTTTAGGGCGACTTCAGCCTGTCGACGATCCGTTGGAAGATCGCTTCGCGGTCTCCCAACGGATCGAGGGCGAACGTCTCGAGTTCGCCGCGCGCTCCGAGAGGGAGAATCGTCACGGTCACGCGGCCGATCGAGCAAATGTCTTGACACGTCGTACCGATGACGCGGACGCGTTTACCGAATCCCGCCTCCCTGCAGCGAACCTTGAGCCACTCGCGGAGCTGAAATTCACCGATGCGCTCGGCGATCTCGGGCGTCTCTTCGGGGATGCGGACGCGATAGCATTTTTCGCAGACGAGCACGGCGCCCGACTCGGCCCACGGCGGCGTTACGGGCTTCACGGAGGCGGCGTTCGCCGCCGGGGCGGCGGCATCATTGAACGGGGAGAGGGCGGCTGCTATCAGAAGATTGGCGCCTAAACGCCGGCGTGGCTCAGCGGCTACAGCACCAGTTTTGTAAACTGGCATTTCGTGGGTTCGAGTCCCACCGCCGGCTTTTTCAGCACTCGCGCGTCTTTAGCGGGCTGCGATGCGTGCGATGCGTTCGAAGTGCGACCCGCGATAATGCCGGTGCACCCATGCGAGCAGATGCGCGGACCAAGAGCGAGCGCCCGCAGTGTGAATGCGCATGTAGAGGTGCTCCAATGCGAGGATCATTCCCGGCAGCCACGCGTCGCGGGGATATTTGTCGCCCCAGTCCTCTATTGCGTTCTCGAGCCAGCGACAAGCGGCTAAGCGTGAAGCGGCATGGCGCGGATCGTACGCGATGCGTAGAGCAGTGTCGTTGAGTCCGTTGCGGATACCGAGAACGCTCATCTTCATGCGGCCGAAGTACTCGTCCGCGGGAGCCGGCCCGGCGCGCGGCTGCGCGCGAAGTCCCGAGGTACATGCGAGCACTAGCAACGCGCAGGCAAACAAACGATGCAACGGCGAGCCCCTCCAACAGGCGACGCGTTCGTCGGCGGGAGCCTTCGCCGCAGAGCTCACGCCGCCTTCGCAGGGCGGCCAGGTCCGGGCGACGTTACCCTTGGCAGTCGTTCCGCGCTCCCGTGGGTAGGTGGCCGAGTGGTTAATGGCACGAGACTGCACCGCCTATTGCAAAGCGGTAGCGAACCCAAAGCAAAAAAGCAGAGGGTAACGCCGGGCGCGG